>NZ_JAUBTR010000124.1:0-10389 GCF_036705045.1 Microcoleus sp. BR0-C5 | reverse complement strand
TTTTGGCTGGCATACATTATAACTAATGAGCGCTTATCTTATATTTATATTATACAATCTAGCTGCGTGTCAGCTTAGCACGTCCTCCTTGAGGCATAACTCCTATCAAGTTTTTTTAAGTTGTGGATAAAGCGCTTGATATCGCATCCAAGCCTCTTCTAGAGTGGGATCAACAGATTGCGGAGTTGCAGCAAGCGTTGGTGTGGCTGCCAGTTTGATCGTGTCATTAGCCTCTGCGTATATGCCAATTCCTATACCAGCCAGTAGAGCAGCACCACGCGCGGAAGCCGCAGCAACTGTAGTTGCATAGAGGGGTATTCTCAATACATCAGTCAGTAATTGTTTCCAAGGCATTTCTGCGGTTCCACCGCCTGCTAAACGCAGTTCTGTCGCTTTAAAACCTGTTGCCTCAAGTGCCTCAAAACCTTGTCGCAAGGCAAAAGCAACTCCCTCTAAAGCCGATCGCATCAAGTGCGCCTGTGTGTGATGAAGTCCAAGCCCCACCCATGCCCCACGTATATATGGATCAAGGTGTGGAGTTCGCTCACCCGTGAGGTAGGGCAAAAATGTCAATCCTTCACATCCTGGGGGAACAGAAAACGCTTTAGTATAGACTTCCTGCCAGCTTAAGCCGAGGATACCTCGCACCCACTCAAGCGCTAACCCGGCATTTTGCATTGCTGCAAGGCTGTACCACTGGTTAGGTAGGGCGGTTCGATAGAGATGGGTACGACCATGACGATCGATAATTGGTTGCGATCGAGGTGTAATGATTTGAGCGCCTGTGCCAATGGTTAGTTGAACCAAACCAGGCTCTAGTAGTCCGTTACCAAGCGCTGCCGCTGCGGTATCCGCCGCACCAGCGATAACAGGTAAGCCAACTCTTAAGCCAAGATGCTCTGAAGCAACAGTTGTTAGATAACCTGTGATCGCACTAGAGGGGATAATTTGTGGTAAGCAATCACCACGTAGATTCAGGGCTGAGACTGCATCCTCTGCCCAGTTATCCGACACAACATCGTAAAGCAAAGTACCACTAGCATCAGATGGTTCCGTTGCAACTTCTCCAGTCATGCGTAACCGCAGCCAATCTTTTGGCTGGAGTGCCCAACACGCTTCCGTGTAGACAGTAGCCTCGTGTTCTCGTAGCCACAACAAAGTGGGGCCCGCCATTCCAGCCGTAACCGGGTTGCCCAAGCGCTCTAGAATAGCGGCATCGAGCGAATGATAAGCGCTAAGCGTGGCACTAGAGCGAGTATCTGCCCAGAGGATAGCAGGGCGCAGGGGCTGACCAGACTCCGAAGCTAGCACAACACCGTGCATTTGGCCTGAAAGTGCGATCGCCAGTACCTGATCAGCGTGATTTCCTACAGCCTTCCTCACAGCCGAGGCAACAGCTAACCACCAATCTTCTGGCTCCGACTCAGCCCATCCAGGTTGGGGTGCATGAACAGGATAGGAGTTTGATGCTTCACCTATAGTGGTTCCGTCTGTCGCTAGGAGCAATGCCTTAGCAGAGCCTGTTCCTAAATCTATTCCAAGCAGCATTAGGCTAATCCTCAAATCATTTAGCTTTTTCCGCCAGGAGCCTCGCGCCGTACTTTACGTCGGCGTCGAGAGGAATGGCGGGATAATTTGTGGGACTAAATGTCTCCCAATTATCCAAATCATGTTTGTTGTTCACAGATTCCTCGTCTTCTTTTTAATGGTTTAACTTTGCTTAAAGCTGCCGTTTTGTACTTGGTTTTACTGTTGGTATCGGGCTTCAAACTAAGCCGAGTGCCCAAGTTCTGCATCCCGATAACTTCGTAAGCTTTTCCTTCAAACAAAACCAAGTTACGCTGCTTGTACGGATATCGCTTCCGCTTAATGGCGCGGCGTCCAGTGCTAACTTTATGGGCACGGTGTTGCCGTAAATTTTCACCATTAAGATTGGTATTTCTGGTTCTACGACCGGAAGACAACTCGCCTCCAGAACTGATTTCTCCGTCCCTGATATCACGATATTTGGCATCGTAGAACTGTTATAGTGACCGTTTATTACGTCGAATTTGTTCGAGCATCAACGGGTTGACCACACGGGTTTGAGTTGTCCCGCCAGCAATGACAAAAGCGTCATTGTGGTGGGACTTTTCTATTTCCAGCTCCCGGCGTTTACCTTTGGTAATGTAACCAAAGGTGGACTCGTTCCGACCTTGTTCGGTCAATCGCCACCGCACCATTGTCATGAAGGTTTCACCTTTAAATGACTTGAGTTTGGGCTGCCATCCAAACAAGAAACCTTTTTTCTGATGGTTTTTGGGGGTATGGCATTTGGTACAAAGTGTAATCAAAGTGGCGGGTCTATCCGTGCGGTCAGGTGGATTCTTCCAAAATCCCAAGTGATGAACTTGCAAAATTGGTTTGTCTGTTTTGTTATTGCAGTTGGGATTCTGGCATTTATGTCCGTCTCTATGCAGGATATATTCCCGCAGATTATCAAAGCCGTATTGCTCTCCATATTGATATTGTTCCCCAACGATTGTAGGGTTCTTGATTTTCTGGATGTCTAATGCAGCAACTTCGATTGTTACCGTTCTGACAGGGAGGGTACGGCATATCTTGTGGATAAGTCGGTGATGAGTATCTAGCTTGTGCTGGATACTAGGTGCCAACCAGCCTTTCTCTATCCTTCTATTGGAGAAACGGGGTTTTCTGTGTCGTAGTCGATTCCTACGGGTACGACGATACTTGCGCCTCTCGGTAATCCTTTCGGATATTCCTTTGAGCATCTTAAGTTCGCCACCAATAAGCTCTCGGTTCTCATTTACGGGACTGAAGCCTATGTTCTCGTACCCTGCATCAATACCCAAATTCACAGGCTGAGTGTAGCCACTCGAACCGTAGATGAGTTGGATAGAGAAAGGGGTGCGCCGAACAATTTTGGCTTTACCACTCTTGAGCAAGAGTCTCGCCTTCCTGGGAGTTGTGGGCATCAAGGGACGCCCTTTTCTGTTGATCACGTAGACTTTCATGATTGTTAAACCTAGTAAACAGGTTTTCATTCCTAAGAATGTGGTTTCCTTCGCCAATGTTTTCACTCTTGTTTTGATGTTTCCACACTTTCCCGACCCAAAAGGAATGTTTAATGAAAACCGCAGAGCGTCAAGCTAGGAATCGGGTTGCTAGCCCTACACTTCACGGTGCCTATGTATTCTCGGAAAACGTAGTATTCCTTGCATACTGGAACACTGAGGCTAATCGCGAAGGCTTAAGATTTCTCTCAAGCCCACGCTGTACTGCCTAAGCAGTCAGCGCTGGGTTCGTGACTGTCTTAGCAAACGGGCGATCGCTTTTACCAATTGATCAGGTTCGACAGGCTTGGAGATATGCATCTGAAATCCCGCAGCTAAGGCTTGCTGCTGATTGATTTCTCCAGCATAGGCAGTAAGTGCGATCGCAGGAATCGTGCCTCCCTGTTCAGGAGACCACTTTCTAATGTGCCGAATCAGGGCATAACCATCCATCTCTGGCATCCCAATGTCACATAAGAGTAGATCGGGAACAGATTGATTCAGGAGGGTCAATGCCTGTGCAGCCGAAGCTGCTGTCGTAACTTGTGCGCCAGATTGCATCAGGGTGAATGCTGCCAACTCCCGCATATCTGCATCGTCGTCCACAACCAAGACATAAATCCCTGCTAAATCTGTCGCACTTTCTGAATGTCTGTCATCAGAAGAGGGTTCCGGCTCTACGATGTTTAACGGTAGCCGGATGGTAAATGTAGCCCCTAAGTTCTGTCCTAAGCTGTCTACTTGAACGGTTCCTCCATGCAGTTCGGTAAAATGACGGACGATCGCCAGCCCCAATCCCAATCCGCCGAATTGTCGGGTTATTGTGCCATCTTCTTGACGGAAGTAGTCAAACACATGGGGTAAGAAGTCTCGTCTGATGCCTTTTCCAGTATCTTTGACTTGAATCTGAGCATACATACCAACCTGCTCTAGTTGCACCTCGATTCGTCCTCCGCCTGGGGTGAATTTCACGGCATTGGAAAGGAGGTTCCAGACTACCTGTTGGAGGCGATTCGTATCACCTGAAACCGTTCCTGAAATAGGATTAAATGTGGTCTGGATTTGAATGTGTTTGGCTTCGGCGGCCAGTCGTACCGTTTCTAGGGCGGCTTCAATCATTGCCGCTAGATTCACAGGAGCGACGTTTAACGTCATTTTTCCCTGCAGAATGCGCGAAACATCCAACAAGTCCTCAATTAATTGGGCTTGCAGCTTGGCGTTGCGTTCGATCGTTTCTAGGGCTTGCTCGGTTTTTGTGGCATCGAGGCGCCGACTTCGTAGCAATTTTGTCCAGCCCAGAATCGGGTTGAGAGGCGATCGCAACTCGTGGGACAATACCGCTAAAAATTCATCTTTAATCCGGTTAGCAGCTTCTGCTTTTGCGCGATCGCGTTGAGCCAATCGGTATAATTGAGCATTGTCGATCGCCAAAGAAGCACGACGCGCCAATTCCTCTGCCAGTTGCAAATCTGCTGAGGTATACCGTCGTCCAGATTCGGCACAGATAAAGGAAATGACCCCTAGAATTCGTGCCTGAGTTCGTAGTGGCACCGTCATTACAGAGCTGAATCCAACCTGTCGCAGAATCTCTAAATGCTCTGAATCCCGCGCTGCGTGTACCAACAATTCATCGGGAATCTCAGGCACCAAATCAGATTCCCCAGTTCGCAAGGTGTATGCAGCACCGCGAGGGTCATCCGGGTTCAGCGGATACTTGTCTCTAATCTGATAGGCCCATTCGAGTTTGGCAGGGTTGATGTGAGCAACCGCAATCTGCTCGATCGCACCATCCTCTTCTATCATGTGAACCGTACACCAGTCCGCTAATTCCGGCACTGTAAGCTGCGCGACTTGCTCCAAAGTAGTTTGATAATCGAGTGAGGATGCCAGCACCGCACTTGCCTCAGAGAGAAAGCGTTGGGCAAGCTCTAACTGCACCCGTTCCGTCACATCTACCACATACACGAGAATGCCTTCGACCTGACCCTTTGAGTTAACAGTTGGAAGATAGTAAACGTTGTAGTAACCGGGACGGCGATCGCAGCGTCCGGGAACATTCACTGCAAAGTTGGGTGAAATGAAAGGATTCCCTGTGGCGTAAATCTGATGAAAGACTTCAACTAATTTTGGATCGGACTGACCAAAAATATCTGGAATTGAATAGCCTAAGTGTTGCTCGCGGGTTAATCCATTAATTTCTGCTAATGCTTCGTTGATGGCAATAAATCGCTGCTCGGAATCTAACAGAGCAAGTCCAATGGGTGATGTTTCAAAGATGGTTTCCAGTTGGCGCTGTGCGGCTTCGGCTTCCGATCGTGCTTGGCGCTCGCGTTCTAACAGTTGTTCTCGTTCTTGTTCTGCATACTTGCGCTGCGTCACATCCAGCACCAGCGATAGCACCGAAATCATCCGTCCCGATTCGTCCCTGAGACTGGAGTTATACCAGTCGCAATGCACAATGTTGCGAGCTTTCGTGTAATTGCGGTTGTATGAAAAAATATGGGGTTCTTCACCATAGACCAGCCGTTGGCAGACTTCAGTCACCGATTCGAGGTCTTCCTCAAAGACAAAAGGTATCTCTGTTAAAGATTTGCCCAGAATTTCTTCGGCTTTCCAGCCCAAAATCCGCTCTGCACCAGCAGACCAGCGAATGACTCGAAAGTCTCGATTCCATTCAACGACTGCCATAGGAGAGTTTTCAACATGGAAGTTGAGCTTTTGTAGGGCTTGACGCAACGCCTCTTCTGCTTGCTTGCGTTCTGTGATATCAATGACAACTCCGATCGAGTGCTTGGGATTTCCCTGAGAATCATAAGTAAACTGTCCTCTCGCTTCAACCCAGTGAATGGAGCCATCAGGCCAACGCAGGCGATGTTCATGGTGATAGTCCTTCTTGTCTGCTATGGCTTGCTGAAGTTTTGCATTGGTTTGTGCTAGGTCATCAGGATGAACCCGACTTGCCCAAACCTCATAGCAGGGTTCGGACTCATTGGGTTGCAGACCGAGTACCATGAAGTGTGCTTCTGACCAAAGCAAGGCATCGGTCTGCATATCCCAATCCCACGTTCCCATGCGTCCGACCTTCAGCGCCAGTTGCAGATGAGCTTCACTTTCTCGCAATTCCTCTTCTGCCCGCTCCCGCTCCACGGCTAGCCAGGTTTTTTCAGCAATTCGCTCCATCAGCACCACATCTTCCTCCGTCCAGTGGCGAACAGAGACATGGTGCAACACCAACAATGCGACAAATTTCCCCTCTTTCACCAATGGAACACATAGCAGAGACTTGGTTTGGATGGCATCGAAGGCAGCCGCCCCAACTCCGGCAGTCCGAGGATCGCGATCGACATCATCCACGACAATTGTTCTGCCCTCCTTTAATTCAGCAATGAGTTCAGGGCCAAAGGAATCTAGGTGATGTCTACCCACCACGCTGATTACACCATTGCAATAATCGCGATCGACAATGACATATTCCTGCGTTGGATCAATTTCGCCGTAGGTACAGCGAGTGACACTAAAGTGTTGCCCTGTAGCACAAACCACCTGCCACATAATTTCTTTTGGGTCTTGAATGGCACGAATCCCCTCATTCAATTCGATTAGGAATTGTTGAATTTCTTCTTTCTGCTGGAGGTTCTTGAGCAGTTGTTCAATTTGTTGCCTTGCCCGCACCTGGGCTGTCACTTCAATGTTATAAATCAACACACCCTGAATGGTTCCCTCAGCATCCCGCCAAGGTGCAAAGATGCAGTGGAAAAATGCCTCTTCCAACACCCCATCGCCGTTCCGATCCCAGTAAGTAGGTGACTCCTCCCGAATAAATGTTTCTCCCGTCCGGTAAACGCGATCGAGCGCTTCAAAGTAAATTTGTCCCTCTATCTCCGGGAAAACGTCCCGTATTGATTTCCCGATAATGTCTGGAGTGCGGCCAGTCCCTTCCAGATAGGTTGGATTTGCAAATTCATACACAAGATCGGCACCTTTAACAATGCCAATCATCGCAGGCAATTGCATCAGGATGTCATGCAACCGCTTGCGTTCGGTTTCTGCTTCGAGTCGGGCAGATTGTTCTCGTTTTAAAAGGCGATCGCGCTCTGCTTCGATCTGTTTGCGTTCGGTGATGTCCACCGAAACGCCAATTATACGAACTCCTCGCCCCGTTGCATCCAGATAGACTTGTCCCTGACTGTTGAGCCAGCGCACAACGCCGTCTGGACTAATTACCCGATACTCCTGCACGTAGGACTGTTCGACCGCAGTTGCCCGTTGGGCTGCTTGGATCACCCGTTGTCGATCGTCTGGATGAATGAGTGCAAAAAAGTCTTCTCCTGAGCCTTCATGAAAACCCCAAACGTCTAGAGCATTAGCAGAACACACTACCTGATTGGTCGGCAAATCCATATCCCAGACCACCATCTGAGCCGCCGTCAGTGCCAATTGCAGGCGTTCTTGGCTCTCTCGTAATGCCTGTTCAACTTGTTTGTAATCCGTCAAGTCTTGGAAGATAACAACGGCTGCAACAATCTGCCCCTGCTTATCTAAAATCGGTGCTGAGTTGGCGTTAATGAAAATGTGGCTACCATCATTTCGATCAATTTCCATCTCCTCGTTGGTAACGACTTCACCTGTTTTTAGCGATCGCGCTAAGGGCATATCTTCATGGGCATAGGGCTGACCATTAGAACGAAGTGGAATGTATGAAACGACGGCATCATATTCGTTAAGCTCAAGCGATGGTTCGTAGCCATACCCAACAATCTGCTTGGCTTGTTCGTTCGCCAGAACCAACTTACCAGATGCTGCATCGGCAATCATTACACCCGCAGGCATTTGTCGTAAAACGGCTTCAAATCGGGCGCGTTCAATTTCAAGCTCGTGCAATAACCGTTCTCGTTCTGCCTCTGCTTGCTTGCGTTCTGTAATATCGCGAAAATAAACTGCTACTCCAGCAGTCGAGGGATAGGCATTTGCCTCTATCCAACGCTGGACAGATTCCCCAAATTCTTCCCAGGAAACAGGAACCTGTTCCGTCATTGCCCGATGGAGTTCTCGATAGGGAATTGCACCAACCAGCTCAGGAAAAACCTCATTCCAAACGTGCTTTCCTAGTAGATATTCTGGTGTTTTGTGCAGGATTTGAGCCGCTGCCTGATTTACGTAAGTGTAGCGCCACTCGCGATCGAAGGCGACAAAAGCATCCGTAATGCTTTCCAGAATTGTTGCCACCTTGCGCTCAGTTTCTTGGACAGGGAACAACTGTTCGCCTTCAAGGGTGCGGGCAAAGTCTTCAATGAATTCAGAGCGAGAAATTCCTCGCCTGTGAGCCTCTTTATCGAGCGATCGCCATGCTGTATTAGTCAGAGATACGCTCACTCGTTGTTTCGTCTCCGAGTTCCAATTGCTAACAAACTTGCCTGTGGCGTCGCGCTTCATGAAGATTCATCCGTCTGCATACACGGTCTTCTCCATTGAACCTGAGTTACTCACTGAGGAGAATCAGCCTTAAGATAGATGCTTTGGCGAGAAAGAAGATACATAGGAAAGAATTACATCAATAAATATTGCGCTGTATTGGCGGCTGAATTTCCCTTTGCACTCGTAGACATAGAGCTGGGCTAGACGCGAGAATCCCACGGCTTTAACGTAGTGCAGCCGCGGCATTCTCAAATAAGTTTCCTCACGGATGCGGATGGTGGCTACGACATTCGGGCTAGCGTTCCTTGAGCACCAAACTCATGCAAACTACGCAACTTGTCAGCAACAGCCTCGACGAAACGTGGCGACTGTACTAAATCTCCAAAAATTTCAGATAGGCCCAGTAATGGTCTGGGATCTAATTCACTCAAACTGGCGCGTTGAGTGAGGATGTCTGCTAATGGGTCATCAATGGGAATAGGTTGCCCTTGTTCATCATGACTATTGATGTATCGACACCAAGCAGCAATCGTCAAACTTAGGTAATCGATAGCACCTCCAAGTTGTAATTTATCGCGGATAGATCCCAAAACAAACTTAGGAATTTTGGCCGATCCATTCAGGCACAGGCGTGGAAGCTGATCGCGAATTTTAGGATTAGAAAACCGTTCAATTAAAGTTTTTTTATAATCATCGTCTAAATCAATCCCCGGAACGGGTTGAAGCGTTGGTGTCACCTCATCCATCAGGTTAGCGACTGCTTGCTGAAACAAGGGATCAGCCATGACTTCATAAACGTAGGTATAACCTGCCAGAGAGCCGAGATAGCCTATCAGCATATGGCTGGCATTGAGCAGCCGAATTTTCATCATTTCATAGGGATGAACATCCTTAGTCATCTGTACACCAAGGGATTCCCAATCGGGTCTGCCTGCACAAAAGGTATCTTCGATTACCCACTGAATGAAAGGTTCTGCGACGCAGGGAAACGCATCATCAATACCAAACTGTTGGGCCACCATTTTGATATCTGCTGGGGTTGTCAGCGGAGTAATCCGATCGACCATGCAGTTGGGAAAGGCAACGTGTTCAGCAATCCAACTTCCTAAATCCCGATCGCGCATTTGGGCAAATGTTGTTAGCATTTTCCGCACCATGTTGCCGTTGCCCTGGATATTGTCGCAGGACAAGACTGTAAAGGGTGCCAACCCCTGTTTACGCCGTTTTTCGAGTGCGGCTGTCAAAAAACCGTATGTCCCAAGTGGTTGGTCAGGATGTTGCAAATCGTGCTGCATCGTCGGGTGGTTGACATCGAAATTGCCACTTCCTTCAATGTAGTAGTAAGCTGTTACGCATTTAAATTGGAGATTTGGGACAGGCTAGAAGCCCGTCCCACAAGAGTTTTATTGATTTTTGACACACAGTTTAAATGTAGAACAGCTTAGCCGCTTTCAGTGATCGTTAGAGTAACTATTCGGCATCTGGGATCTGCTAATGCTTCAATAACTGCTTGACGATTGTCTGGTGCAAACAGGTATCGAGTGATTGAACCAATTATCCGAGCGCGATCGCCTTCTAGCGAGCGCTCAACTAAGGTATACAAACAATCTTGGGATTGAAGCGCATCCCGCATTCGCCGATCGTAGTCATTGTCAAGCAATCCAACCCCACAGATTCCCCAATCACTACCAGGATTGTGATGGAAATAATCATCGAGATAGAGCGCTTGGTGCGATCGATGAAATCCACCAACCCCAATATGCACAATGCCATTAGTAATTTGATGGCGATCGTAATTGGGTACGCGCACGTTTCCAGGTAAAAGAGACAGGGATGCTTGATTCAGCTTAGGAATGAAAATTTAATAACTTAAGCAAGATATAATAAACAAATGAGTGAACATCAATGTACTTGACATTTC
>NZ_JAUBTR010000123.1:0-10501 GCF_036705045.1 Microcoleus sp. BR0-C5 | reverse complement strand
TAACCATTCCCGTTCCTCTAACTTCTTAGCTTGAGTGATGAATTGCTTTTGAAGTTCGGCATTTTTCGGTTTCTTTTTGCCTCCGATATATTCAGAAATGCAAAAAGCTAGACTATCGTTCCATACTACTCTGACACACCCAAATAATTTGGCTAACGCCAATTTATGAGAGGGTGTCGGATAGCATCGGTAGCGATATCTAGCTTTCATTTTTTTTTGATATTTACTGTCTTTATCTTAACATAAACCAGAATAAAAAGCCGTCCTAGAAGGACGGGGCTTTAAACCCAAAATTTTCGGTAAATTGAGCCAGCCTTGTAGCAACGGGCGATCGACTCTTGGAAGCCGACCGACTGGACGCAGCCGTGAGGCAATGGGTTCGCTGGCTGAGTGCGATGGCTAGCGACTAAAATTAATAGGCACGGGGCGGGCGATTCCATAACCTTGAGCATAATCTACTCCAATCTCCCGCAATTTTTCTAAAATAGTCTCGTCTTCGACAAACTCAGCTATAGTTTCAAGATTCATCGCATGGGCAATACGATTAAAGCCTTCAACCAGCGCCTGAGAAATCAAATTATGACTAATATTCTTGACAAAAGCACCATCAATTTTTAGATAATCAACTGGTAAATTCATCAGATAAGCAAAGGAACTCAACCCACTGCCAAAATCATCTAAAGCAAAGCAACACCCAATCTTTTTGAGTTCGCTCATGAAATATCTGGCTTGCTCAAAGTTTGCGATCGCTGCGGTTTCCGTGATTTCAAAACCAATGGTTTGTGGGGGGACTTTGTAGCGATAAAATTGTTCGATTAAAAACCTCATAAACTGATTGTTACTAATGCTAGCCCCAGAAAGATTGATTGTATACAAGCCTTGACTAAGAACATCTTTCTCCGGCAATTTGTGATAATTAGAGAAAAAAGTTTCGATTACCCAACAATCGATCTCAGTTATCAAGCCGTAACGCTCGGCGGCGGGAATAAACTGAGCTGGAGATACTATTTTTCCATTTTCGTCCATCATTCTAATCAAAATCTCATAATGCTCTACTAATGGTTGAGAGGTAATAGAGACAATCTTTTGGTAGTAGAGACAAAAACGATTGGTTTCCAGCGCTCGGCTGATTTGGGAAATCAACTGTCTCTCACCACGTTGTTTAATTAGTTCGCTATCATCTAGACTATAAATATGAACACAGTTGCGGCCTCTGGCTTTAGCGGCATAACAAGCTGCATCAGCCGCTCCCAGAAGCTCCCTCAAATCTTGGCTTGTTTGGTCAATAGCAACAACTCCAATGCTGACTCCGATGATAAAGGTTTTGCCATTCCAAATAAACCGAAACTGATGCACTAAGTCTTTGAGGTTTTCCGCAATCTGGGTGGCTTCAGAGAGCGAACATTGAGAGAGTAAAATACCAAATTCATCACCTCCCAAGCGAGCCAGCATATCATTAGCACGGACTCCCTGTTGAATAAGTGCGGTGATTTGGCGTAGTAGATCATCGCCAGCAATATGACCTACCGTATCGTTAACGACTTTGAACTGATCTAAATCTAAATAACAGAGAGCGTGTTGCTCATTGCTATCTTGACAAGAGGCGATCGCATCAACTAGGTGCTGCTCAAATCTTCGACGGTTGATTAACCCCGTCAGGGCATCGTGATTGGCTTCCCAAGATAGTTTATGGGTGAGATAGCGCGATTCCGTAACATCATGAAAGACCATGACTGCCCCGATAATTTGACCTTGGCGGTCTCGAATCGGTGCTGCCGAGTCAGCAATGGGATACTCGGTTCCATCCTGGGAAATCAGAATAGTATTGTTAGCTAAGGTCACAATTCGCTCTTCTAATAGAGCCTTGTTTATAGGATTCTCTACTGTCTCTCGCGTCACTTGATCGACAATTAGGAAGACTGTAGAGAAAGAAACTCCTTGAACCTCATCAGCCCTCCAGCCTGTCAGCCGCTCAGCTATAGGATTGAAATATCTCACATTACCTTGGGCATCAGTAGTAATGACCGCATCGCCAATGGATTGCAGTGTCACTTGAGCCAATTCCTTTTCGGCAAAGAGAGACTCTTCGAGACGTTGCCGTTCTTCAATTTCTATCAAGAGACGTAAATTCTGCTTTTGGAGTTTTTGTTGCAGCCTTCCAATAGTTAGGTGGGTTTCGACACGAGCTAATACTTCTTCGACTTGAAATGGCTTAGCAATATAATCTACCCCTCCCGCAGCCAGCCCTTGCACCTTATTAAAAGTTTCATTGAGCGCACTCAAAAAAATTATTGGAATCTCTGCAGTGCGCTCGTCATATTTTAATTGTCGGCAAACTTCATAACCATCAATATCAGGCAATTTAATGTCTAGTAAGATTAACTCCGTCGATGGCGATTGGGCGGCTCTGAGCGCCATTGCCCCTGTTATAGCACTGCGAACTTTATAACCCTCTGCCCTCAAAGTATCCCTGAGCAGACGCAGGTTATCAGGCAGATCGTCAACAATTAAAATATTGCCACGATAGTTAATACCTGGATCGCCAACCCTATCGCTAGTTCTATCGATAATCATACTGATTTCCATAGTTTCTTGCTAGACGACTATAAATATATGCACAAATAGTATAGTTTAATTATTCGGTTAAAAAAGTCACTTTACCCAGAAAGAAGTCCTGCGATCCCTATATATTGGGGTGGCAAGGGGGCGCAGCCATACAAAATCTGAATAGTTCGGTTAGGGGCAGTCCCCCCGTGGTTACTCTTCTTCGCTGCGTATAACATTAGAAGAAGAATGTGTCAACCCAAGCAGCCGATTTATGAACAAGCCCATTTCTCACATGGCCAGTATACTCGTCATTGCGATCGGGTGTCTCGTGCTGCTGGGTTGGCAATTTGACATCTCCCTACTCAAAAGTGGTTTTCCCGGTATGACTTCGACCATGAAAGCAAACACGGCAATTTGCTTTTTGCTGGCTGGAGTGTCTTTGAGATTGTTGCAGTACCAAAGAACCCGACTGCATAATCGCATGGCTCAAGGGATGGCAGGATTGATAATCATCATCGGTATGCTGACGCTAAGCCAGTATATTTTTGGTTGGAAGCTGGGTATTGATCAGTGGCTTTTCCGAGATTTCGTGTCTTCACCGACTCCTTATCCGGGAAGAATGGGAATAAATACCGCCCTAAATTTTGTGCTGATGGGACTAGCACTTTTACTGTTAGGGCAAAATTCCCAACGGGATACTTGGTTGGCTCAGATTTTTAGTAGTGTTGCAGCTTTAATTTCTCTACTAGCTTTATTTGCACACCTATTCAATGTCGATATTCTTGAACGGTTGGTCACAATTACGACGACTCAATCCCTAAACACGAGCGCCACCTTTTTCATCCTCTATGGAGGAATTTTATGGCTCCGCCCCAAGGAAGGATTAATGCAAGTAGTAACAAGTCGCCTGGTAGGCGGAGTAATGGTTCGGTCGTTGCTGCCTTGGGCGATGATCTTTCCAGTGACACTGAACTGGTTGACTCTTCAGGGACAAAATTTAGGCTGGTATAACGCTAATTTTGGCTATACATTGCGTTCAACTGTTATGGTTGTCACGTTCTCAATTCTCATCTTGGGGACGGCTCGCTTTTTAAACCAGATAGATTACAAGCGCCAACAAGCCGAAGCAGAAATTAAAAAACTTAACGAAACTTTAGAAATTCTTGTGGCTGAACGAACAGATGATTTACAAAAATCGCAGGCTCGTTTTGCAGGAATTCTAGAAATCGCCAATGATGCAATTATATCTATCGATCGCACTCAACGCATTACCCTGTTTAATCATGGGGCAGAAAAGATGTTTGGCTATAAAATTGAGGATATTTTAGGGAAGCCACTGAATTTACTGCTGCCAGAACAGTTTAGAGATGCACATCCGCAGCATATCAAACAATTTGCACACTCTTCTACCAGAGCGCGAAGGATGGGAGAACGAGGCGAGATTTTGGGTCGTCGTCAAGATGGAACGCTGTTTTCGGCTGAAGCCTCTATTTCTAGGCTGGAAATGGGAGACGAAACGGTATTTACTGTTATTATGCGCGATATTAGCGATCGCAAACAAATTGAGATAGCTTTACGAAACAGTGAAGAGCAGTTTCGCCATGCGTTTGAAGATGCCTCTATCGGGATGGCGATCGTTTCACTTGATGGGCAATGGATTAAAGTCAATCCTGCCTTATGTCAGATTCTTGGCTACTCCTCAGAAGAGTTGTTAGCGTTAACTTTCCAAGACATTACCCATCCTGACGATTTAGACGGGGATCTTAGTTATGCACATCAACTATTAGCAGGAACAATTTCAACTTACCAACTGGAAAAACGGTATTTCCACAAACAAGGACATATTATTTGGATTATTCTTGATGGCTCGCTAGTACAAGATGGACAGGGAAATCCACTGCATTTTATTGCTCAAATCCAAGACATTACCGCTCGGAAAGAAGCTCAAAAGACCCTAGAACTTCAAAGCGTTATCATGAATAACATGGCAGGAGGATTGTGTTTAGTCAAAGCCTCAGACCTCACGATCGTCTACACCAATCCTACATTTGACGCTATGTTTGGCTACACAGATGGCGAACTTGCAGGTCAATCCGTTAGTGTCTTGAATTATGTCGATACAAACGTTACACCAGATGTAACCGTTCTAGATATTGTCACTCAAATTGAACAGACCGGGGAAGCGAAATATGAAGTCCACAATAGAAAGAAAGATGGAACTCTCTTTTGGTGCAGAGTTAATACATCCCGGTTTGAGCATCCTGAATACGGAACTGTATATGTTGCCGTTCAGGAGGACGCAACAGAGCTAAAACTGGCTGAGCAAGCCTTGCAAGCTACCACAAATCGCCTCAACTTTCTTCTAAACTACAGCCCCGTGGTCATTTTTAGCAGTAAACCTGCTGGCGATTATGGAGCAACTTTCATCAGCGAAAATATCAAAGATGTATTGGGCTACGAAAGCAGGGAGTTTTTAGAAGATTCTAAATTTTGGGTGAATCACTTACACCCAGATGATGTAGAACCAGTGGTTAATGGGTTAGCAAATCTATTCGTTAATGATTTTTACTTCCACGAATACCGTTTGAGTCGCTCCGATGGGGTTTATCGCTGGATGCTCGCTCAGCTTAGGCTAATTCGAGATGGTTCAGGTACACCAGTAGAAATCTTGGGATATTTAATTGACATTAGCGATCGCAAACAAGCTGAGTTGGAATTTCAGCAGGCAAATGAAGCAAACCAAGCCAAGACTGTCTTCCTCGCCAATATGAGCCACGAACTCCGCACCCCCCTCAACTCAATTTTGGGATTCACGCAATTGATGAGCTATGAGAGAAATCTGACTCCTTCTCTCCAAGAACGTTTACAGATTGTCAATCGTAGCGGTAAACATTTATTGGACTTGATTAACGATATTTTAGATTTATCCAAAATAGAGAGCGGACGGATGACCCTCAATCCTTCTGAGTTTGATTTGACAAGTTTGCTGACTTCTATTGAAGAAATGTTCCAAGTTAAAGTCCAATCTAAAGAATTGCAACTCATTTTCGAGCTAGCTCCCGACATTCCTCAATTTGTGCATAGCGACGAGAAAAAACTATATCAAGTCTTGGTCAATCTGCTCGGTAATGCCATTAAGTTTACCAATCAAGGAAGCGTCACCCTACGGGTAAGAGCAACACAAAGAGACAAAACATCCTGTCACCTATGTTTGGAAGTTGAGGATACAGGCGTGGGAATTTCGCCCACAGAAATTGATAGCCTATTTAAGGTATTTGTGCAAGCCGAAGCCGGGAAGAATTTGAGTCAAGGCAGTGGGCTTGGTTTAGCAATCAGTCAAAAACTCGTCAAACTCATGGGCGGTCAAATTCGGGTTAAAAGCACTTTGAACCAAGGTAGCACTTTTTCTTTTGAGATTGGTGTACAGTTACCTCAAGCAGAATCCTTACCCCCAGAATTAATTAATCAAAGAGTAATTGGTTTAGCTCCCGGACAACCGACTTACCGCATTCTTATTGTTGAAGATTTAGAAGAAAATCGCCGCTTGTTAGTCGATCTCCTTACCTCGGTTGGTTTTGAGGTGAGAGAAGCAAAACAGGGAGTGGAGGCACTCTCACTCTGGGAGAGTTGGCGGCCGCACCTGATTCTGATGGATCTACGAATGCCGATCGTGGATGGCTACACAGCTACTAAATATATTAGAGAACGCCCTCAGAGCCAAGAAACTGTCATTATTGCTTTAACTGCCAGTATTTTTGAAGAAGAGCGAGAGAAAGTTGTTATGGCTGGCTTTAACGACTTTATAAGCAAGCCATTTCAGCAGAGAGACATCTTTGACAAAATCGCTAAATATTTGCCAGTGCAATATATCTACGAAGTCGTAGAACAAACTCCACAAAAACAATTAGTTGAAACGCTGTCTGTAGAATATCTATCCATGATGCCCCCTCAGTGGTTAGAACAAATGTATCAAGCCGCTTACTATCTCGATACCGAAATTATGAATGAATTAATTCTACAAATTCCCGAATCCAAAGCAAGTTTGTCCAAAGCACTAACCGAGTATATCAATAATTTTAATTCGGATCGAATTATGGAGCTGATTCGACCTTTGATGCCGAATCCACTGTAGTTATCGAGTTTAAGGACAAAGAAGCTATAGTGCTGTAAGCAGTGGCTAAATTTCCAATAGACACCAACAGGGGAAAGGATTTAGAAGTTTTTGGATAGGTCTATTGCAGATATCCATCAGCATGAGGAAATGACATACACATTAGATGGAATGTGCTGTATCATATAGCAATTCTATTTCGTGTGTGAAGGGGATTGATTTTTTTTACTAACCGCAGAGGGCGCAGAGGTCACACAGAAAGAGAAAAGAGAGACATAAATGATTGATTTAACCGGAAAGGTAATTTTAGTAACTGGTGGCTCGAAAGGGATTGGTGCAGTGACGGTGCGGACTCTGGTTAATGCTGGGGCTGAGGTGATTTTGCATTACTTTCGCAGTCAGAAAGAAGCGGAAGCGGTAGCAGCAAGTGTTGCGGGCGATCGCTGTTATTTATTGGCAGCCGATTTGATGGTGGAAAACGCGGCTTCGACTTTGTGGCGAGATGCTTTAAAATGGCGGGGTCATATTGATGTTTTAGTTAATAATGCGGGGATTATGCAGTCAGCGGGTATAGAGGACGAGTTCGATATTTGGTCTTCAGCTTGGCAGCAAACTCTACAAGTAAATTTAGTTGCCGTTGCCGATTTGTGCCGGGAATCTATTTTGCATTTTAAAACTCGCCGGGTCGGTACAATTATTAATATAGCAAGTCGCGCTGCTTTTCGCGGCGATGACCCGAATTATCTGCACTACGCCGCTTCTAAAGGTGCTATTGTTGCTTTAACTCGCAGCATTGCTAGAGGGTTTGCGACTGATAATATTTTGGCTTTTACAGTTGCACCGGGATTTGTCAGTACAGAAATGTCTAATCAGTTTATTCAGGAGTTCGGTGAAGCTGATATTATTCGCGATATCCCGATCGGCAAAATCGCTCCCCCTCAAGATGTTGCTAATGTTATCGCGTTTTTAGCATCCGGTTTGGCTACGCACGCTACCGGGACTACGATCGATATTAACGGAGCCTCTTATGTGCATTGAGACAATTGTAAAATACCTCTAAAGGCTCACGCTGACAGCTTTTAAAACCAACTAATTTATCACTTTAGCAAGACGCTAAAAACATCATAAATCATTTAGGGTTATATAAAAAGATAGTCTGAGGAAATTTGATTATGACAACCGATAATGGTAGCAACACAAAACGAGTTGCCATACTCATTGAAAATGGAGTTGAAGATTCGGAATTTTTAGTTCCTTACAACGCCTTAAAACAAGCAAATTTTGATGTAGTTGTCCTCGGTTCGCGGACAAACGAAAAATATGCAGGAAAACAAGGAAAAGTTGCTCAGCAGGCTGACGGAACTACCACTGAAGCAGTACCCGCAGAATTCGATGCAGTGATAATTCCCGGCGGTATGGCTCCCGATACAATGCGGACTAATCCCAATACAGTAAGGTTTGTACGAGAAGCATTTGAGCAAGGAAAAATCGTCGCTGCTGTTTGCCACGGCCCGCAAGTTTTGATTGAAGCCGACTTGCTGAAAGGCAAAAATGCGACTGGTTTCTTGGCAATTAAAACAGACATGATTAATGCCGGGGCTAACTACATCAACGAAGCTTTAGTAGTTGACGGCAACTTGATCACTTCCCGCCAACCTGGAGATTTAGCAATATTTACCACCGCAATTATGGCTCGCCTCGGTTACGGCGGAAAAGAAGTCGGTTTGCCAGAAGAAACTGACACAAATGCAGAATGGTGGAAATTAGCTAATGGTTGGGGAGGTTCTACACAAGGCGACATTGTTAAAGGTTTGAATACCGCCCTCGCAGGGGAACGCTATGCTTGCGAAGCGTTTCAAAATTATGCGGAAAAAACGCAAGATAGCGATTTGCGATCGCTCTTGAAAGAAATGATTCAAAACAAACAGCACCACATCATCGCTCTCGAAAGTCGCCTCAACGATTTCGGTGAAAAACCCTCAATTCCTGCCCAAATTGCTGACAAGTACGCTAAATTAAAAGCTTCTATGCAAGGAACCGATGAAACGTTCTTACTGCGGAGCACTCTGGGTGACTTGCAAACTGGTGTTGTCGATATCAACAACCTGCGGGTGAAGTTCACAGATCCGGTATCAACGGCTATTTTGACAGAAATAGAATCGGATTTGTCTAAGTGTGAACAAGTCGTTGCTAAACTCTTCCGCGCCCGTGCAGTTTCCCAGGAAATTAAGTCGCCTAAACCTTCAACTAGCCCCGCTGTAAAAATGTAATCAGCAAGAGTATCAATAAGTTTGTTGTTTTGTTGAAAGGTGAAAACTCGCACCAATATCGCAACTACAAACTTGCTCTGCAATCCTACAATATACGCCTTTGCGGTAAAATAAAACCCAAGACTAAAAAGCAGATATTCAACTAACTGCAAGGTGGAGGGTTTTATTAAATGGGTTTTATTTTTGTTTCACCGGAACACGGGGGGTTTGAAGGAAGCTTGCTGCATCCGGGGGCGGTACAAGCCCCCGGATTCATCCGTGTACAAATAAAAAATATAGTATCCGATAACCAGCCCCCGGATACATCCGTGAGGTCGCTTTCTTCAATTATTCAATTCTTAAAATCTAAAATCTAAAATCTAACATCGATTAACTAGCCCCCGGATACATCCGTAAAGTCGCTTTCTTCAATTATTCAATTATTCAATTCTAAAATCTAAAATCTAAAATCTAAAATCTAAAATCTAAAATCGATTGGCTTGTTCCCTCTTCCTTTAGACAGGAGACACCTGGGCTATAAATGCGCTACTGTGTTGCCAATATTTTGATGAGGAAAAAAGGCCGTGGTTCCCTTACGCGATGAAAATCCCATTACTATAACTCCCTACGTCACCTACGGGCTGGTTGCCGCAAACATATTAGTATTTTTGTACGAACTCAGTTTGGGCGATCGACAATTAACCGAATTTTTCTACTCTTGGGCCGTAATTCCTTGCCAGTTAAGCAATATGTGTCGGGTGGCTCTGCCAGTTTCGCCATTTCCCGAATGGACGACACTAATTAGCTCCCAATTCCTGCACGCAGGCTTTCTCCACATTGCCGGAAATATGTTATTTCTGTGGATTTTTGGCAACAACGTAGAAGACCGTTTAGGACACGTCAAATTTATAATATTTTACCTTACTTGCGGCGTTTTAGCATCACTAACTCAATGGTTTTTTTCCTCAGCATCGGCCATTCCGTCCCTAGGTGCTAGCGGCGCGATCGCAGGCGTCATGGGAGCTTACATTCTCAGATATCCCCAAGCCAAAGTTCTGACACTGCTACCCTTGGGAATCTTTATTACCACCGTCAGAGTCCCCGCTTTCTTCTTTCTAGGATTTTGGTTTGCACAGCAAGCATTGAGCGGCCTGGCTTCCTTGAATGCCCCGGCAAGTGTCGGCATGGAATCCGGGGGAGTTGCCTACTGGGCCCACGCTGGCGGCTTTGTTTTCGGCGCTATTCTCGGCCCTTTATTGGGACTTTTTTCTGAGGAAAATCAGAGTTAATTTTAAACCGGAAATTAACGCAGAGTAACGCAGATAAACCGCCAAGGAAATCAGCGTTTATCTGCGTTACTCTGCGGTTTAAAAGCTCTTATTTTTCTCAGGGTTCGGTGCTATGTTTAGCCATTTTTTGTTAATTTTTTACCGCAGATGAACACAAATTAACGCAGATAAAGTGCCAACAAAATCGGCGTTTATCTGCGTTTATCTGCGGTTTCAAACCTCTTATCTTCCTAGAGAGGCAGTCCAGTAGAAGTAGTTGACAAAAAATACAGTTTCTGCTGATGCTGATTTATAAGTAAATGTGA
>NZ_JAUBTR010000198.1:0-1486 GCF_036705045.1 Microcoleus sp. BR0-C5 | reverse complement strand
CAATGTCACTGAAAAAGTCTCGATCGCAAGGCCTATTTACCTTTTAAGATAGAGCGAGGTTCCTGCATTCGAGGATACGGCTTTGGCCTGTGTTTCAACACCCGAGGTTCGGAACGCTCAGGTCGTATCGTGAGTAAATTAGTTGCCACCTGCGACAACAGAAATTGATGCCATTGGATCTGTTGGCGCTTTCCTGTAGTTGCCAACAGCGTCAATAACTGATTAAACTGCTGCCTTGTTGATTGGAAGGAGATTTGAAAAGCTGTATGTTCTGATGAAGATACTGACTGCCACATAATGGTACGTAATAAAGTGTAAGCCAATAAGTGTATCCAGATTTCCTTTCTGACCATTGCCGGAGTTTTAGCTGTTAACATCTCCATTTTCAAAGTTGTTTTAAGATGACGGAGACTGACTTCAGCAGCAGACCACCGCAGCCCGTATAACTGAGTTAATTTGTGAACAGTGTAGCGTTGGGCGTCCAGTAACGTTGTGACTACAATAATACGCTCGTCTCGGAAGCCACGGTGTTGAATTCGCAAGCAGACTTCCCGAACAATGAAATTAGATGGTAATTCCTCGAATTCCTCATTACTCATGTGTTTGGGACACTGTTGAGGCTGATTCCAAACTACTTGATGGTCGCCAATTCCCAACTTATTGCCCCGCCCTTAAGTCAGTTTTACGGAGATGATTTTTCCGAAAAACAGCGTCGGCTCCCTGCTGTTTTACCAAAACTAAATCGACATAATTGCCGTAAGCTCGTTCGGCTAATATCACATCGTCGGGAACTAAATTCGCATATAACAGGCGACTCATTATAATCTCACTCATCGTCAATGAAGCAATACCTGCCGATACGACTGCACCTGTGAGCAATGAAAAGAGCACTACCACTTTGGCGATGGGAAATCCACACCCAGTTTTTTGATTGCTGTGTTGCGGATACTCAGCTTGATTGGCTGCTGTATCACTCATCAACACGGTTGTGCCGTCTAGTACCCGCACCTGTCGTCCACACCATTGCTGTAGGCGAGGAACTTGCTTTTCTAGTGCCTCTGCCACTACAGGTACTAACTGTTGGACAAGTCTTTCAGGTAGTCGTTGACGAGCTTTACTGTATGCCCCAGTGTCTGAAGAAGGAGGCACCACTCCAGCACCACTGGGCCTGGTACTCATCCGTTTTACTGCTTGACTCAAACTTTTGTCTGGATCTAGTACCTGAGATATCATCGCCCATAAGGTAACTATCGGCGTATAGACGCTGTTGTAGTATCTGAGATTCTCCTTCGCCAGAAGCTCTTTGACTGTAGAGTCTGGTAGCAATTCTTTCCAGGGTAAGGCAACACTCTGTAAAAATTGTTGCTTGAGTATAGACGCACGATTGGGCATACTAGAGAGAGATATTTTGGTTTGTAAGGCAATTATCTATGCAGAGCTTGCCTTACAGATTTTTTTTTGCTCACTTTTTCAGTGCCATTGGACT
>NZ_JAUBTR010000197.1:0-1499 GCF_036705045.1 Microcoleus sp. BR0-C5 | reverse complement strand
TGAGTCGAGGGGGGATATTATTCCCCGCCCCTCTCAGTTAATTAGAGTCGATGCCTGTGTTACCACAGGACACCTCTCCTTCAGAACGCGGACGTGCAGCTTTCACTGCATCCGGCTCCTAGTCTGACACCTAGTAAGTCGGGTTTAACCCGCTGTTCGGACTCTCACCTGACCATGAACGGTCTGATGCTGGTGACATTCACGATGTAGAACTTCCAAATTTATAGGTTTCCAATTGTTATGGTTGCCGTCGATATGGTGTAGTTCTGCAATATCACCTGACATGAACGATAGATTACATGCTGTACATTTGTGATTCTGTTTCTTGAGAAGTCGTGCCGTTATCCCATCGTAGTGAGCATTCTCTCGTTTTGACCAATAAACAAAATCGCCATCATAGGGTGATTTATCTCCCTTGACAATGACAAACTTGCAGGCTGACCAACTAACCGCAGGAATTGCTCTTTTTATAACCTTATTGGTTTGATAACGGTTGTATCTTCCTTGTTTCCGAATGAATTTCCATAACCAATAGCGCAGTGACCACAGGTTGTGTTGACTCAGATCGCAGAATCTATGGTAATTTCTCCACCCTCTTACCACCGAGCCACACTTGTTGATTCGATGTTCGAGAGTGAAACGACTATCTTTTATCACTTCTTTAACTTTTGCCTTAATGCTAATTGTAGCTTTTTGACTTGGTGTTGAAATGAATTTACCATTGGGTTTAACTGAGAAGTTCCACCCAAGGAAGTCGAAACCATCTGTACTATGTACGACTTTGGTTTTGGCTTCTTTAACTTTTAATCCTCTTGTTTCCAAGAATTTATCAATGTGTCCTCGGAGGGGTTCAGGGTCGTCTTCTGGTTTCAGAATAAACACAACGTCATCCGCATAACGAAATCCAGTAATAGTGTCTATGTATCTGCCACCATTTCTGATTTTTAATCTGACCTTATGACCAACGTTCTCTAATCCGTGAAGGACTATATTTGCTAGTAATGGGCTGAAAACTCCACCTTGGGGCGTACCGGATTCTGATGAAGGAAATTCTCCTCTGACTCCAGCTTTTATTGCCCGAAATACCCCTTGTTTTGCTGCCTTTGGTAGTTGGACTGATTGCATTAAGAATTTGTGGTCAATCTTGTCGAAACATTTTTCAATATCCAATTCCAAAATTCTTTTTTCTAACCCATTACTGCTAGAGTTTAGATTATTGAATAATTGTCTCTGGATATCATGGCAGCTTCGGCTAGGTCTAAACCCATAAGAATGAGCGTTGAACGTAGCTTCTGCTACTGGTTCCAAGGCATATTTGATGAGACATTGATATGCTCTGTCGCTAATGGTCGGGATTCCTAGTCCTCTTTTAGTTCCGTCTACTTTTGGGATGTACACCCGCTTTAGAGGCTGATGTTTCCATTGCTTCCAGTTCTTAACTAACACTTCAAATAGTGCCAGTCTTTGTGAGGGTTCGAGGGCTTTCTTTCCGTCCACCC
>NZ_JAUBTR010000014.1:0-119964 GCF_036705045.1 Microcoleus sp. BR0-C5 | reverse complement strand
TAATAGACCGAGGGCTTGACCTCTTTTTCGACATGGTGATCATGATGACTTAATTCTCTGCAGTCTTCAGGGTTTTTTACCCTTATTTTTTTTTGTAGTGTCAAAACACCCAGTGGCACCACTGGGATACTATCCCTTTATCGCTTGTTAAACGCCCCGGTTGCTAATATATTTACCGCGTCACTGCAGCTCGAAAATAGCTCTATCCCTGCAACCACTTTTAAACAAAACCACCTCTCTGTACAGATAGGTGGTTTGTTGTTTTTGCTAATTAAGCTTTGTTGTTTTTGCTGATTAATTTTTAATTTGCTATACCTGTTAAAGTAATTTCGATCGCCCTCAACCCTCAACACGATTTCATGCTATGTGGGAGAAAATTGCCGCGCACATCTGTGAAACAACCGGAGAAACCTTTTCTATCGAAAATCGCCGTTCGGTCAGCGGTGGCTGCATCAATCAAGGCTATTATATCAGCAGCAGTTCCCGCACTTACTTCGTGAAAATCAATCAAGCTTCCCAAGTCGCGATGTTTGAAGCTGAAGCGCTGGGTTTGCAGCAAATGGGGAAAACCCAGACGATTCGAGTACCTGAGCCGATTTGCTGGGGAACTGAGGGGAATTGGGCTTACATTGTGCTGGAATGGCTGGATTTGGGAGGACGCGGGGGCGATCGAGCTTGGGAAGAAATGGGGCGAAAACTCGCCGAAATGCACAAATACACCCCCCCCAACCCCCCCTTGCTAAGGGGGGGAGAAGAGCCTAATTCGGGCTTATTGAGGGGATGTTTTGGTTGGGATATTAATAATACGATCGGCTCAACTATACAAATTAATAATTGGACGGCAAATTGGGCAGAATTTTGGGCAGAACATCGGATTGCTTATCAGTTAAAATTGGCTAGGCGTCGGGGCGGTCATTTTCCGCAAGGGGAACGTTTATTAAAGGTAATTCCTGAGTTGTTAGCAGGTTACGAACCTCAACCTTCACTAGTTCACGGGGATTTGTGGGGGGGGAATGCGGGGGTGACATCTGCGGGGGAACCGGTGATTTTTGACCCGGCGGCATATTTTGGCGATCGAGAAGTTGATCTTGCGATGACGGAGTTATTTGGTGGGTTTCCAGCGGAGTTTTATCGAGGATATAATCAGGTTGGGCCGTTGGATTTAGGGTATGAAAAACGCAAAACTCTTTACAATTTATATCACATTTTAAATCATTTTAATTTGTTTGGGGGGACTTATGCGTCCCAGGCGAATCAGATGATTAATCGAATCTTGGGTTAAAGCTTAAGTAGTATCTGGATTCTCTCAAAAATGAAGTACCCGCACTGCGGCATCAAGTTAGGATTTATCATTTTGTTTTTGACAGGCCTTACGCCTGGAAAGTCTTTAGCAGCTTTACCCTTGCAAGTGGGTGTCTATCACGGTGGTGGTTCTCGATACATTCAGATTGCTGAGAAACAAAATAGAATTTGCTTCAAAGGCCGTTCTTCTAACGGAGTTACTGTCGCTTCCGTTGCGGGAAATACTAGCAGCCAAGAATTTTACAAAATCAACGGATTTGACGATACATTGCTATTTCAGCAAGATCGAGAAACTCTTTTGTTTGGCCGAAAGAATCAATTGAGTAAGTATAGGGCAGATTATGGATTTCCTAGGGATTTAGATGATGATTTGGAGGAGTGTCTGATTTCCCCGAATCCATTTTTTAGGCAAAAGTCCGGTGGTAGAGGTAGTCGTTAGTATTGTAGGGACACGGCATTGCCGTGTCCTGATTTCTTGGTTTTGGAGACTTTATTTTTGCTTAGCTGTTGCTTTTTTCTTCGCTTCTTTTTCTGCTTTTTTAGCTGCTTTTTCTGCTTCAAGTTTGGCTAACTTGGCTAGCTCTTTTTCTTCAGCTATTTTATCGAGATAGTAGTGGTAATCTCCCAAATAAGGGCGAAACTCTCCGTCCCGAATCTCGACTATTTTGTTAGCGACTTGGGAGATGAAATAGCGATCGTGCGAAACGATAATTACGGTACCGTCATAATTCTGAATCGCTTCTTCCATCATCTCTTTCGCCGGAATGTCGAGGTGATTTGTCGGCTCGTCCAAAATTAGCAAATTCACGGGAGTCAATAGCATCTTTGCTAAAGCCAGACGGGCTTTTTCTCCGCCGCTTAAAGCGCCGACTTGTTTGAATACTGTTTCGCCGGTAAACAAAAACCGCCCCAACAAAGTCCGAACTTCTTCATTTTTCCAGTCTGGTACTTCGTCGTGAATGGTTTCGATCACGCTTTTATTCAAATCTAAGGCTTCTGCCTGATTCTGTTCAAAGTAACCGGGGATGACGTTGTGGCCTCCCAATTTGACCGTACCTTCAGTCGGCTTTTCCAAGCCCATAATCAGTCGCAGCAGGGTGGATTTGCCCGCGCCGTTGGGGCCGAGAAAGGCTATGCGATCGCCCCTTTCAATTAATAAGTCTGCTCCCAAAAATAGGATTTTTTCGCCGTAGGTGTGGACCAAATCTTCAATTATTGCTACTTCGCGGCCGCTGCGGGGTGCGGGGGGAAAGCGGAAATGCAAAGTTTTTAATCCGCCTGTGGGCGCTTCGATGCGTTCGATTTTGTCTAACTGTTTCTCGCGGCTTTTGGCTTGGGTGCTGCGAGTGGCGCTGGCGCGGAATTTTTCTACGAATGCTTGCTGTTTTTCGAGTTCTTTTTGCTGGCTTTCGTAGGCGCTGAGTTGGGCTTCTCTGGCTTCTGCTTTTTGCAGCAGGTAGGAGGAGTAGTTGCCGAGGTAGGTGGTGGAAACGCCGCGTTCGGTTTCGACGATTTGGGTGCAGAGCCGATCGAGAAATTCCCGGTCATGGGATACGATTACCATCGGGGTTGTCAGCCCTTTCAGGTATACTTCCAGCCATTCGATGGTTTCTAAGTCTAGGTGGTTGGTAGGTTCGTCTAGTAGCAGGATGTCGGGTTTTTGCAGGAGAATTTTGCCCAAACTCATCCGCATTTGCCAGCCGCCGCTGAAGGCGCTGACTAATCGATCGCCGTCTTCGGGTTCAAATCCGATTTCGGGGAGAATTTTCTCGATTTGGGCTTCTAAACCGTAGCCGTTTAGGCCTTCAAATTGCCGTTGCAGCCGATCCATTTTGTGGATCAGTTCGTCGAGATTTTCTGGGGTGGAGGCTTCCAAGTCTCGATGCACTTGCATCAGGGATTCGTGGACTTCGTTGGCTTCGCTGAAGGCGCGCCAAAATTCTTCTCTGACGGTGCGAGTCGGATCTACTTCAAATTCTTGGGAGAGGTAGGCGATGTGGAGGCTGGCGGGGCGAATGACTTCGCCTGCGGTGGGTTCGATTTCGCCGGCGATGATTTTGAGTTGGGTGGATTTGCCGGCACCGTTAACGCCTACTAAGCCGATGCGATCGCCTGGCTTGACTTCCCAGGTGACATCTTTGAGTACGACGCCTGTGGGGTAAATTTTACTGATGTGTTCGAGTCGCAGCATTGTTGTGGGGACTGGGGAAGGGCTGGTTTAGCGGCGGATGGGATGCCGGCGCTGAGGTCGAGTTAATCTTAACAAATTTTAATTATATTTAGGGTATTGCCAGATTTTGATTTGGTAGGAGTTACGCGAAGAAACGGGGTTTCTCTGAAAAATCGCACATTCTCAGCTAGAGATATACGAAGAAACCCGGTTTCTGGCCTCGATGTGGGGGCAGGACTATTTGAGTGGGGCGATCCTCTTCGAGGGCTTCGCTAACGGGCGATCGTGTTGTTTCAGATTGAATTTCTCGCATAATGGTTGAGATTTCTGCACATTATAATAGTCAGTGTCAACCTCGATCGCAAAAGAGAGCGATCGTGCCAGCAAGAGACATTTATCATCAAGTTGTCAAACAGGCTCTCATTAAGGCTGGCTGGACAACTACCCACGATCCGTATCCCTTGCCTTGGGCGAAGAGAAACCTATCGATTTTGGTACCCAACAGCTATTAGCTGCTGAGAACAACGATCGCAAGATAGCCGTTGAAGTTAAAAGTTTGATCGGAGAGTCTAGAATGGCAGATTTAGAGCCAGCTTTGGGTCAATATACTCTTTACTATGACATCTTAAAACGAACCGAATCAGAAAGACAACTGTATCTTGCGATTCCACTAAATGCTTTTACAGAGCTTTTTGAAGGGGAAAATTTTGGTCAGATATTGCGATATAATAACCGCCTAAATTTGGTTTTTTTCAACCCAAAAATAGAGGAAATAGTACAATGGATAGCTTAAATAATTATCGCAAACTTGTTAAGCAGCTCCTTACTGAATACGCTGAGATTCCCGTTTTTGACAGTGGGCTCCAAAATGAAATAATTTTTGATCTGGAAAATGACCGTTATATGTTAATAAATATAGGTTGGTTTAATGAGCAGGGTATTCACCATTGCGTGATTCATATTGATATTATTGACGGTCAGGTGTGGATTCAAGCAAATAATACCGATCGCCTGATTGCTGAGGAGTTAGTTGCAGCGGGAGTTCCTGCCGAATCCATTGTTTTGGGGCTTCAACCGCCTGATGTTAGACTTTATAGTGCTTATGGAGTGCCTACTAGGGAGCAGCAGCGAGAATCTTTGAAAGTATGATGGAGTGGAAGCGATTTGAATTGGAGGGCGAGAATTTATGAGTCGATACAGTAAGGTAAAATGAAGATAATCGCTTAAAGGTTAGAACTATGACTTCGGTATCAAGCGGAAAATCAACCATTATTCGCACTGAGCGCGGACTCACGATCGCAGGTACGCGGATTACACTTTATCAACTCATGGATTACATCTGCGCTGGCTATCCACCCAAGCTAATCCACAATCAGTTTTACATAACCGAGGAACAATTCAACGCAGCAATGTCCTATATTGAAACAAATCGTACTGAAGTAGAGGCAGAGTATCAAATAGTTTTGCAACAGGCAGAAGAAATCCGGCAGTATTGGGAAGAGCGCAATCGCGATCGACTCGCTCAGATTGCAGGAATGCCGCCAAAGCCCGATCGACAGGCAGCTTGGGCAAAACTTCAGGCACGAAAAGCTAGACTTGCTGTATCAAGCTGATGATTTTTAGAGCAAGATTGCTTTTTCTTATTTGTTAAGTGCGATCGAACTTCAAAAACCTTTTGATATCTACTCAGAAATATTACAACTTTCAAGTCTATTAGCTATATAAGGGGCACCAAAGTTCCAAACACGAGTATTAATTTCAAAAGGCAAGTGTCCTGAAGGTTCAGAAAGTTTATAAGTAACACTATTGTATTTTTGGTCTACCCATCCTACGCGCCCAATGAAACGATCGGCAACTACTACATCATAAACACCTGTTTGACCACCTACACTAACCCAGATCTGCTTTTGAGCGCTAAACCCAAAATGTCCATTACTATAATTTACCCATAATTGATTAATTGTTCGGAGAGTCTCGCAAGGAAAATTATCAATATTTTTCACATCAAGCCAGCCTTCTCTCTCTCGCTTAGCGACCACAAGCATAACCTGTAGAGTTTCTCGATCGGCTTCTTTGAAATTTTTAGATGCTAGTAGCTTTTGTAGTGGTAGGTACTGTGCATCAAAAGTTTGTGCATTTGTTTCTGATGATTTTTTAGGATCTAAAATGGGTGGAGTATCTTTTCTTGTAGGCGTAGGCGAGGTTTCGGTTTTTTGAGGGGATAATTCAGTAGAAGGAGGCGCTTCAGGAGGATAGTCAGGTTGACAACAAAAAGTGAGATAAGGTGAATAAAAATAAATGACTGTGACACACACAAAAATAACGCATATAAATAATGGATGGAGTTGTATATATTGTTTTAAATTGCTGGCATTTGCTTGTGAAAATGATTTGATACCAACAACACATTTGGTTGCAATTTGAGATATACTAGGATTTTGTATAAAGTTAGTTCCGGCTGTTTGTGAAAGTAACTTTACTCCTGTATAAGATAATTGGACCTGTTGAGATATCGTCAAGTTCGGTTGAAGAAATCCTAACCACTCCTCTACAGTTTGTGGTCTATTTTTTGGATGAATTTCCAGCCCCTTAAGGATGGCTAGATTTATATAATTGCTAAGATTTTTATTGATCTGATTTGGTGGTATTAAAGGATCTTTTTTAAAGTTTTTTATGGAATCATCTCTATCTATCGATCGTGGTAATCGATGCTCATATCCTCCCTGGATATAACCAGTTAAGAGTACATAAAGTGTTGCAGCCAAAGCATAAACATCGGTATAATTTCCTGGTCTGTGTCGGCGATAATACTGCTCAAGTGGTGCATAACCCTCTGACAAAAACTGAGTCAGACTATTCGTTTGGTTAGGAGTAAATTCACGGGCAATCCCAAAATCGATTAGTACAACTTCTAACTGATTTTTTAAAACAATATTTTCTGGTTTTACGTCTCTATGTAGCATACCTTGTGAGTGAGCAAATGCTAACGCATCACCAACCTGCCGAATATATTCTAAGGCAACAGATAGCGATAAAACGCCTTTTTTTCTAACAATATCTGCTAAATTTTCACCCTTAATATACTCCATAGCTATGCACCATAGTCGCCCCTCTAGAAATAAATCATAAAACTTGACGATATTCTTGTGCTGGCATTTCCTAAGCCGTTGTGCTTCATCCAGAAAACGCTTTTGAAATTCATTAAAGTCTGGACGCTTTTGCACATTAGCATTGAGGGTTTTAATAACTACTTCTTTTCCTGTGCTGTCTTTGGCTAGATAGGTGATACCAAACCCCCCCTTTCCTAGCTCTCCTTCTATGGTGTATTTACTATTATTTAATTTTTCCCCACGTTGCCAACCACTCATAAATAAAAAATAATTATTTGATCGGGTTTTATATATTTGCATTATCGGCGCAATCTAGACCAGGCAATAGGACTCAGGGTTACAAGGGCTGTTATTAACAGCAGTATCATTTTCTGCTCAAAAGTAGTTTTCTGCCAGACCTCGCCAAAACCAATAGTAATAAAAGCTGTTCTGCTATTCCTTAGTAAAATGGTTTGTGCAGTTCCTAAGTAAGAAGTATAAGCATCAAAAATTACAGCTACTATGTGAAATGGTCGCAGCACATCTCTCTGAAAGTCATCAGCAGATTTTGACCAAATTGCCCTTGAATTTGCACTCAGCCACAAAATCAACCCACTTCCTACTATGGCACTTATGTAAACCAAAAAATATTCTATTTTTAAATCAGTCACTCCTAAAATACCAACTATACCGAGTAAGCTTGTGACAAAATCCCAAAATACTCCTGCTAGAAGTATCCAGCCGAACGTTTCTAATGATGACATTTATTTGCTCCTCTATCTTAAAGCCAAAATAATTCCTACAGCTATTATGGCTGCAATCCAAATAATAAAAAAAAGTAAATTAGTTGAGAGTGTGAAACTGTTTTTTTTAGGGTTATCATCTTTTCTGATTAATTCATATAGGGTAGGCATCTCTTGAATTACCCAGTCGGAAAGCAAAGAGTTAATTTTTTCTCTAGCTGTTGCTTGGTGCCTGTCTTTAGAAGATTTCCAGGAAGCATATATAAACCATCTAGGTGATTTACCAAACTCTTTATGAAGATGGATAGAAATTAGATCGGGATTTTTTTTGAGAGATGTGGCCAGTTGCTCCCAGTCAGTGAGGAATTCTTTTGTTTGCTTAAGTGGCACTTCCAAAAAGTATATTTGTACAGTAGCCTTTTGAAACTTCAACTAAATCCTCCTGTTTCAATCCTAGTAATTGAGTAAATATACTGAAATTAAATTGGACAGATTGCTTGAGGTAGTTACAGGAAAAACAACTATTTCATATCACTCTACCAACACGACCTCAGCTTTGCAGCGATTAAAAGTGACAAAAAGTGATAAAAAGTAGCGACATCGGCTCTGATGTGCTAAAATCTATTCACACAAAGGTGCAAGGATGGGCAAAATTCCACGCATCCTACGATCGCCACCTCAACTCGGACACTACCTTTAAGAGGATTTAACTCATGACTGTGGATGAAGCTCTCGCCATTGTCGAAACAGTCCTAGATGACGACGAACAGTTGAACGACGTGCAAGAGCTAATTTTCAAACAGTGCTGGGAAGGCAGACAGTCTTATGAGGAAATTGCTAAATTTTCTAAATATGATGATGAATATATTAAAGCCGCTGGCTATAAACTCTGGAAGTTACTCTCAGAAGCATTTGAGGAAAAAGTAAAAAAAAGTAATATTAAAGCAGTTATCAAACGATACTTGCGGCGACATCAAGTGACTTTACATCGAACTCAAGTTATTGGAGTTAATCTCAGCGGTGCTGACTTAAGCGGAGCCAGAGTATCATTCGCAAACTTAAGTGAGTCTGATTCGTCAACAGATTTACAGGGTGCAAATATATCTGATAATAAAACGGTATCAGATGAAATTATCAAGGTTGAAAACACAGATAACCAAGGAATTTTGTCTACCATAAAAGAACGGATTTATCACTGGAATGATTTGCGCTTTCACAGCCAAGAACAAGTAAAAATTGCCGAAGCCCTCGATCGCACAAACACGCTCTTTTTCCCCAACTCCAAAGCCCGCCTCACCACACCCGCAGGCCGACAAAACCAAGAACCAGATTTCCTCATATTCCACCAAGGCAAATGGGGTATTCTGGAAATATGGCATCCCGACACAGAAAAAGATGAAACGCGCGATCGCCTGTTTGCATCTCACGGTATCAGCATCATCCACTATTGCGACGCCCAAAGATGCACAGAAGAACCCGATCACATTGTCCAAGAGTTTTTAGACATATTGAGTCAGGGATAGGGCGAGTGGTTTTTCCATAAGGGCGATCGCATAGGGGTCCAGAAACCGGGTTTTTTACGATAAGACGCGTTGTATCCCGCAGATTCGGTAAAAAACCCGGTTTCTTTGCTTGGAGTGCGTAAGTGCATAAGGGCGATCGCACTCCCTAACAAAGTAGATTTTGCCTTGACAAATTACTCAATTTGTGATATGCACGAGTGGTGGAAATTTTTAAGGGCGATCGGCTCGTACCCGCTCAACTGTACTTGCCTGAAGACTCAGCAGCATTAGCCAGCCGCTCCACGCCCGCTCGGACAATTACCGCCAAATGTGCGATCGGCATACATTGAATTTTTTTAAGCAAGTCGTTGGTATTGACAGGTTCTGGCATTGGCTTGCCTTCGAGATGAGCTATTAACTCTTCCATCGTAAAGCCCGCTCTTGCCGCAATCTGAGTCAAATTTTTCGTATCCGGGAGCACCTGACCCTTTTCCCAATACTGAACAGCAGCCCCAGAGACGCCCAATAGCCTACCAAAAGCGCTAAAACTCAGGTCGCCACGGGCTAGCTTCACAACTTCGCTCAGTTTTTTCTTAGCTTCTGCGTCCACAGTATTAGTCACCAGATAAACACAACTCCTAGTTTACCGATAAATCTGGCTAATACTCATTCCCCAGCAGCTTCAGCCGATGCAGCGAATCTATCCGCTACAGCTTTGCCAATTAGCGCCACCTGGCTCAGAGGCAAAAACTGAATTTTTTTGACAATATCTTGAATATCTAACGGCTCTGAAACTGGCTTCCCATCCAAAAATCTCAGAAGTTCTTCCAGCGAATAACCAGCTCTGGCAGCGAGCTTAGCCAAGTTTTCAGTATCAGGAACCGTATCGCCCCTTTCCCAAAGCTGAACAGCGGTAGCGGAAACGCCCAAAAGCTTACCAAACGCTCGCTGACTCATTGTTCCGCGAGCAGTTTTGATGATTTCGCTAAGTTTTTGTCTATTTTGGATGTTCACGACTCGAAGGTTACTCAACCGTATCTACCAGTCTACTTACGAAGTGATACATCAACTATATTTCCCAGACGACTCAGCCGCCGCCGCGAGTCTATCCATCACAGCTCTACCAACCACGGCTAACTCACTAATTGGTATACATTGAATTTTTTTCAGCAGATCGTTAGTATCTACCGGTTCACGCATGGGTTTGCCTTCCAGATGAGCGAGCAGCTCTTCAAGTGTAAACCCGGCCCTCACAGCAATCTGAGCCAAATTTTCTGTATCTGGGATGCTCTGACCTTTTTCCCACAACTGAACCGCAGTCGCAGAGACGCCCAGAAGCTTGCCGAATGCCCGCTGACTCATCGAACCGCGAGCTAGTTTGACAATCTCGATCAATTTTTTCTTAGCTTCTGCGTTCACGGTATCAGCCACCAGATAACCACAATTCCCAGTTTACAGAACATCAACCATACTTTCCAGAAGCTACAGCAGCAGCAGCCAGTCGCTCCATACCAGCTCGAACAATCACTGCTAAGTCACTCAGTGGCATACATTGAATTTTCTTAAGCAGCTCGTTGGTATCCAGAGGTTCCTGGACCGGCTTGCCTTCGAGGTGAGCCATGAGCTCTTCCATCGTAAAGCCTGCTCTTGTCGCAATCTGAGTCAAATTTTTCGTATCTGGAAGTACCTGCCCCTTTTCCCAATACAAGACAGAAGCAGCAGAAACTCCCAACAGCTTGCCAAAAGCAGTCAGACTCATCGAGCCCCGCGCTAATTTAACAACCTCACTCAGTTTTTTCTTAGCTTCTGCGTCCACGATATCAGCCACCACTTAATCACACATAACTCAGTGTAATATCCAATTGATTTTGATTCCAGCCTTAATCTCCAGAAACCTCAGCAGCCGCCGCCAAGCGCTCCACACCAGCTCGAACAATCGCCGCCACCTGAGTTAAAGGCAAGAACTTGATTTTAGTAACAATCTGTTGGATATCTAACGGATCTGAGACAGGTTTTCCGTCCAACAATCTCAGAAATTCTTCCAGCGTATAACCCGATCGCGCGGCGAGCTTAGCCAAGTTTTCAGTATCGGGAACAGTATCGCCCCTTTCCCAAAGCTGAACAGCGGTAGCGGAAACGCCCAAAAGCTTACCAAACGCTCGCTGACTCATTGTTCCGCGCGCTGTTTTGATAATTTCACTAAGTTTTTCTCTATTTTGGATGTTGTTCACGACTTAAAAGCGACTAGGCTTTACCTGCAAGTAAACCGATCAATTTATAAATCATTCTCATTTAAATTTTAACTTGTAATTATTGACATACCAGTCAGTTGAGTATAAAATGAAAAGTATAAATATAGTTTTAGTGAATGGCAGTAGCCCTCACGATCCTGGAATCTCGAAAAATGACCAAAAGACGCAGCCAAAACACCCACAACTCACGTCGCAACCGTCAAAGCCTCACAGCCTCCGGTTGGCTAAAACCCCAGTGCTGGCAAATTTCCAAAACGGAAGCCGCCGAAGCCCTGAGAATGCCCGTAAAACACATAGTCAAAGTCTACCCCAAACAACATCAAGTGATAGTCGTTTACCTGAACAAGAAAGGACAAAAATGCAGTTCCTTTTTCAGCTACAGACTATTTGCCAGATGGCAACAAGAGGCGATCGCAGCAATTGCCAGTTGTCGAAACCAGCAAATCCTAGCACCCCTAGAAGTCATTGTACAATACGACCTCGAACATTTCAAATATCCAGTGGCGATCGCCGATGCAATTTGGGAAGCCCTACTCAACCATATCTCCCGCGTCACAAGGGGACTGAGGCTGAGCAAACAATGCGCCTAGCCCCCCATCACTCCATCAATTAGTAGAAGCAGCCAACTCAACCAAACGTTCCTGCTGATCCTGAGAAATGCAAGTTTGAATAATCTCCTCAATATCCCCTTCCAAAACACTATTGAGCGAGAAATTTTCCCCCAAACGGTGGTCCGTAGCCCGATTGTCCTTATAGTTGTAAGTGCGAATCTTTTCCGATCGCGAACCAGTACCAACCTGAGCCAAACGCCGCGACTTCACCTCATCCTGCTGCTCCCGCAACTTCATCTCATAGAGCTTAGCCCGCAAAATCTGCATCGCCCGCTCCTTATTCTGCAACTGACTGCGCTCCTCAGTACAGAAAATCCGAATTCCCGTCGGCTTGTGAAACAAATCCGCAGCAGTTTCCACCTTGTTGACGTTTTGACCGCCAGCGCCGCCCGATCGAGCCGTACTCATCTCAATATCCTTCGGATCGATGTGAATCTCCACATCATCAACCTCCGGCATCACAGCCACCGTCGCCGTCGAAGTATGCACCCGACCGCCAGCCTCAGTCACAGGCACTCGCTGCACCCGGTGTACGCCAGCCTCAAACTTCAGCTTACTGTAAACGCTGTCGCCTGTAATTTCCAGAATCACCTCTTTAAAGCCGCCCATTTCCGCCAGCGACTCGCTCACCAACTTCACCTGCCAGCCTTGAGTTTGAGCGTAGCGCGAATACAGCCGCAGCAAATCTCCCGCCCAAATACTAGCCTCATCTCCGCCCGTACCCGCCCGAATTTCCAGCATAATATTCTTGTCATCGTTCGGGTCGCGGGGGAGCAACAAAACCTTCAAACGACTTTCCAAATTCTCCAGCTTCGACTCAAGTTCCTGAACTTCCAGCGCAGCCATTTCTTGCATATCTCGATCGCCCGCGGCTTCCTTGAGAACCTGTCGCGTACCTACTAAATCTTCCTGAGTCGTTTTCCACAGAGCAAAAGTATCGACCACTTCCTCCAAGGACGATCGAGCTTTCGCTACCCGTTGAAACTCTTGATTGTCCCTAGCCACATCCGGGTCAGCCATGCGGCGAGTCAACTCATTAAAAGTTTGCTCTACCGACTTCAATTTATCCAGCAAATAAGATTCAGCCATTGTCAGTTGTCCTTTGTCAATCGATTTTAAATTTTAGATTTTAGATTTTAGATTTTAGATTTGAAGAACAGTTGGGATAGAATCTCGATCTAACTCAACTCTATCGAACTCAACTGCCTGCATAGCGAAGTCTTCAATCTAAACTCTCCCATCCGAGGGCGGATCGATTTTAGATTTTAGATTTTAGATTTTAGATTTTAGAAATCAAGAGCAGTTAGGATAGAATGTCGATCAATCTCTACTCGATCGAACTCCACTGCCTGCCTAGCGAAGTCTTCAATCTAAAATCTAAAATCCGAGGGCGGTAAGTTGTCGGTAGCAAAAACTACTCTCAAAAAACTGCGGACAAATGACAATCCGGCTACTTCTTCTTTTTGCCTTTACCAGCAGCCTTAGCAGCATCTGCTTTCGGCTCTTCCATTTTCAGCGGCCCAGAGGAAGCATCTGCCTTCGGCATTTCTACCTCGGTCATGCCGTATTTCCGCATAAAGCGCTCCACACGACCTTCAGTATCAATAATCTTCTGAGTGCCAGTATAGAAAGGATGATTTCCCGACCAGACATCAACTTGAAGCTTTGGTCTAGTTGATCCCACAGTCATCACAAGTTCCCCGTTGCAATAAACCTGAGATTCGGGATACCACTCAGGGTGAATGCCTTCTTTTGCCATTGTTTTTTACTCTCTAATTTTTGACTTTACAACCATTTTAGCTGCCGCAGGACTTGTACACCAACAACAGCACGAATTTTGCCTTATATCTGTTGGAACCAGCGATCGATCGTAGGAAATAGACTTGAAAAAAAAAGGAAGATAGAATCTGGATAATTTTGCCTTCTTCCCTCTTCCCTCTTCCTTCTTCCCTGGATTACCGCTTCGAGTATTGAGGAGCTTTGCGAGCTTTCCGCAAACCGTACTTTTTCCGTTCTTTGGCCCGCGGGTCGCGAGTCAAATAGCCCTCAGTCTTCAGAGGCTTGCGGTTGTCCGGGTCTAATTGACAAAGTGCTCTAGCGACACCCAAGCGAATCGAGTCAGCCTGACCTGTCAAGCCACCGCCTTCGACTTTTACCAAAATGTCGTACTCATTTTCCAGACCCAAAGTTTCCAGAGGGGCCTTAGCCAGAGCCAAATAAGTAGGATTGAATTGCAGGTACAAATCCCCCTCTTTACCATTGACTGTCAGTATGCCAGTGCCGGGAACCAAGCGCACCCGCGCTACGGAACACTTGCGGCGGCCGGTACCCCAGTACACAGCGCGACCCGATGTATCTGTTGCTTGCATTACTCATTTCCTCCCGGAATCGTGTGAACAATTAATTCTTCTGGTTTTTGAGCTTGGTGCGGGTGGTTGGGGCCAGCGTACACCTTCAGTTTAGTAAACAGTTGTCTGCCCAGAGAAGTGTGAGGAAGCATTCCCCGAATAGCTTCTTCGACAATTCTTTCTGGCAAACGTGCTTGCAATTTGGCAAAAGTTTCTGTTTTCATGCCGCCCGGTCTTCCAGAATGGCGGCGGTAGATTTTCTGGGTGCGTTTTTTGCCAGTAACAGCGATTTTGTCCGCATTGATGACAATTACGAAGTCGCCGGTATCCATAGAAGGAGTGTAAGTCGGTTTGTGTTTTCCCCGGAGGTACATGGCAACTTCAGTTGCCAGACGGCCCAGCCGCTGGTCGGCGGCATCGACCACGTACCACTTGTGCTCTAGGGAGTCTTGAGTAGGGACGTAAGTTTTGTTCATTGTTTGTTGTTAGTTGTCTATTAACTGTTAACTGTTGTTAGTTGTCAGTTGTCAGTTGTCAGTTGTCAGTTTTTAATTGTTAGTTGTCCTTAGTTTTTTATTAGTAGTTACCTAATGACTAATGACTAATGACTAATGACTAATGACTAATGACTAATTTTGGCTGAGTGTCGTACCAGACATCTGGGGGAAAGGGAAATTCTGAATAGCCAACCCGCAGCAGGCACAAACCTTGAGCGGGAGCGGCATATTTTACCATTTCCCGGCGTTCGTTGACCCAGATATCTGTGAAATTGTCGATCGGCCTTTCCCCGCGACCCACCTGCACCAGCAACCCCACCAGCAGCCGCATCATCCCGTACAGAAACCCGCTCGCCTGAACCTCAATATAGATAAGAGGCCCAGAACGCTGACACTCTGCCGCTTGTACGTCCACCCAGGAATGGGGGCGGGCAGAGCCCGCGCGGTGGAAAGCAGCTAGGTGATGCCGCCCGATTAGCGGTGTCAAAGCTGTCTGAATCAAAGATTCATCCACAGGGGCGTGATAGCAGTGCCAAGCAAAAGGACGCACAAACAAATTAGGGGTCGGGTCTGTATAAAGGGTGTAGCGATAGCGCCGCCAACTGGCTGAGAACCGAGCGTGCCAGGTAGGTTCCACCTTTGCCGAAGCTCGAATTAAAATATCTTTTGCCAGTCGAGAGTTGAGAACACTTGCCCAGCGGTGAGCCGGAATTGGGCCGTGGGCATCAAAATGGGCTACTTGAGCAGCGGCGTGAACTCCCGCATCGGTTCTCCCAGCAGCGTGCAGCGTTACCGGGCGTTCCAGAACAGTCGATATTGCTGTTTCAATTTCTTCTTGTACTGTACGCTGGTTCGGCTGTCGCTGCCAACCGTGAAAGTTAGTGCCGAGGTATTGGATTACTAGAGCAACGCGCTGTATCGATTGGGGATTGTCGGTTGGGGATTTTGGATTGTCAGTCATAAATCACAAATCTCCAACCCAAAATAGAATTAAACCAGTTCAACGATCGCCATTTCGGAATTGTCTCCCTGACGGGGGACTGTTCGTACTACGCGGGTGTAGCCGCCGTTGCGCGAGCCGTACCGTTCTTGTGCCGCCTCAAACAAGGCGTGTACTAACTGTTTATCGTAGATATAGCCCATAGCTTGGCGGCGAGCGGCCAAGGAGCCATCTTTTGCCAGGGTAATCATCCTGTCCGCCTCTGAGCGCAGCGCTTTGGCGCGGGCTAGAGTGGTAGTGATTTTACCGTGGCGGATTAATTCGGTGGTCAGCGAGCGCAGTAGGGCGCGGCGCTGGTCAGCCGGTTTGCTGAGTTGGGGAACGCGACAGCGGTGACGCATGGCAGTTGGTAATTGGTAATTGGTAATTGGGCGTGGGGATAGTGCGCGAGTTTTGAGCGGTGAATTCTTTAACTTAAAAACTCACCTACTTAAAATTCAGAACTTTTTTACCCGTTACCCGTTGATTAACTTTTAGCTGATTTTTCCTGGGGCAAGGTAATGCCCAAGCGTTTTTGTAAAGCTTCAATCACTTCTTCTGCGGACTTCTGCCCGAAATTCTTGATCTCGAGCAAGTCTTCTTGGGTATAATCCAATAAGTCTGCGACTGAGTTGATCTGAGCCCGCTTGAGACAGTTGTAAGCCCGGACGGACAACTGCAATTCTTCGATCGGAATTTGGCTAGTAGGATCGGCTTCACCTGGATACTCTGGTTTGAGAGAATCTTGGGTGATGTCTTTGAGAGGTGAAAATAAATCTACCAGGATGTTGGCAGATTGACTCAAAGCTTCTTGAGGAGTCACGCTGCCATCAGTCCAGATTTCCATAATCAGCCGGTCTTTCTCGACTGTACCGCCTACCCGAGCATCTTCAACGCTGTAGTTGACTCTGCGAATCGGCATAAAGATGGCGTCAATTTGGAGAAAATCCAAAGCCGATCCATCATCGCGACTGCGGTCTACTGCTCGGTATCCGATGCCTTTTTCTATTCTGAATTCCATTTCCAGAACTGAGCCTGGGGAGAGAGTTGCAATGTACTGGGAGCGATCGATCAATTCCACCTCTGAGGGCAAATCGAATCGATCCGCCGTAACGGTGACGGGCCCCTCAATCCGCAACCTGCCGATTTGCGGCTGCTGAGAATGAGTTTTGAGGACGACCTCTTTCATGTTCAGGAGAATTTCTAGAACATCCTCACGTACCCCTTCGATCGTGGCAAACTCGTGATTGACGCCCGCGATTCGGACTGAAGTTACTGCCGTTCCTTCCAAGTTTGACAGCAGAACTCGCCGAAGCGCATTCCCAACAGTTGTTCCTTGACCGCGATCGAGCGGTTCCAGGACAAATTTTCCGTACTGACTGCGGTCTTTGTCAGTGTTAGACTCTATACATTCAATTTGAAACTGCGCCACGGAGTGACCTCCCTTTTCCACTTTGGATTTTTGATTTTGGATTTTAGATTGCAGAGCATACCCCTGAACGGATTTCGGATTTTGGATGGACGGGGCAACAGTTAGAACCATTAGTTTGTGACTTTAAGCAGTTAGCCATTATCCAAAATCTAAAATCTAAAATCTCAAATCGTTTTAGACTCTACGCCGCTTGGGAGGGCGACAGCCGTTGTGAGGAATTGGGGTAACATCTCTAATCAGGGTGATTTCCAGTCCCGCCCCTTGCAGCGCCCGGATTGCAGTTTCTCTACCTGCTCCAGGCCCGCTCACCATTACTTCTATTTGGCGCATTCCTTGGTCGTTGGCTCTGCGGGCAGCACTTTCTGCTGCTGTTTGAGCGGCAAAGGGAGTTCCCTTTTTAGCTCCTTTAAAACCGCTGGAACCTGCCGATGCCCAGGATATCACTTCGCCGTTGAGGTCGGTAATAGTTACAATCGTGTTGTTAAAGGTAGACTGGATGTAGCCTACCCCATTGGGTACATTCCGTTTCTGCTTTTTTGCACCAGATTTCTTGCCTGTTTGTGGTCGCGCCATATTAGTCTCTTTAACGTTTCTCTCAACTAATGTCCCGAAGCGCTAGGAGCCAGCAGCCCCCAGCGTATTTTTCCAAAAAAGATGTTACTTCTTGGAAGGTGCCTTTTTCTTGCCCGCAACTGTTCGGCGGACGCCACGACGGGTTCTGGCGTTGGTACGGGTTCGTTGTCCCCGCACCGGCAGACCCAAACGGTGACGCCGACCGCGATAAGTTCCGATGTCCATCAGGCGCTTGATGTTCATTGACTCCCAGCGCCGGAGGTCTCCTTCGATTTGGTATGTTGTTTCTACATGAGCCCGCAGAGCTGTCACGTCGGCCTCTGTTAAATCCTTGACGCGAGTGTCAGGATTTACGCCTGTTGCAGCGATAATTTTTTGGGCCCGCGACAAGCCTATTCCGTAAATGTATGTCAGACCTATTTCGACGCGCTTATCGCGTGGAAGGTCTACCCCGGCAATCCGTGCCACACTTTTTGTCTCCCTAGTTTTCCTGTTTGGCTACAATGTTCAATTAGGATGCACCTGCGTGCAGTGCCCAATCTTGCTTTTTTCTAACCTTGGCGTTGTTTGTGTTTCGGGTTAGTGCATATCACCATCACTCGACCGCGACGGCGGATGACGCGACATTTCTCACAAATTTTTTTGACAGATGCTCGAACTTTCATCTTTCTTCCTGCCTGGAGAACCCCGCTCTACCGGAGAGCAGGCACGCTGGGACTGCCCGTAGAGCGGTGGGAGGAGAGGCTGGGCAAGGTGTAGGCCTCTCCTCGATTAAATTGTATAAAGTGCGGGTTGTTTCATGAAGGAGCCCGCTTGCACCCACTCCCATTGCTGGGTAAAGTTCGCCTGCGCCAGAGTGTTGGCGAGCGATACTTTTACGGTGTAACAATGACTTAACCCGGTACACCGGTGGGTTGTTGACGCCCTTCTCGGCAACACTACAAACGTAGCATTATAGCATAAATTTGAAGCTTTTTACCAAATTCTCTCTAAATTAAACTTAGAATTAGTTTTTAGAAAGTTTTATCTAAGCCTATTTTTTCCGAAGGCGATAAGTAATCCTGCCTTTGGTCAAGTCATAGGGAGTCAATTCGACTTTGACGCGATCGCCAGGCAGAATTTTGATGTAGTTGCGGCGGATCTTGCCGGAAATGTGAGCCAGCACGTTAAACCCATTATCTAGGTCAACGCGAAACATCGCATTGGGCAGGGATTCCGTCACTGTCCCTTCCATTTCAATTAAATCTTGCTTAGACAATTTGGTATTTACCTCAACTCTACATTTGATTAACTAGGAGTGTCCCGCTGTTTGCCTTAAAACCTATTTAGTGGTAGGAGTCAAACGGGAAGGGGGGCAAGAATTCGGGCGACTTGATCGACTTTAATACTCAACCAACCACTTGTTTTAGCTTTACTTGAGTAAAGTTGTGGCAATTAGTATGGAGTTCAATCCGGTCTCTAGCAACCCTCACAAAACCTGATAGCACAAAAAGCTCCTAGTTAACATATCTTAGCAAAAGCTTGTGAGTAACAAGCTGTATTGAGAGGGTTCAAGAGTCGCCAGAGAGAGATTGTTGCAGTTCTGCGGTGACTAATTCCATTGCTCGATCGCCATCAACCGCAACTAACTGTTGACGGCCGCTGTAAAAATCAATCAAAGGCTCAGTTTGCTCGCGATAAACTTGCAACCGACGCCGGATCGTCTCCTCATTGTCATCCTGCCGGCCCCGCGACAGCAGGCGAGACACCAAAATGTCGTCAGGCACGTCGAGATTAACAGCTTTGAGACCAAATTTGGGGTTCGATGTACTCCCCTCGGCACCGAATCGCTCCTGCAGCAGTTTGTCTAAAAAAGTTGCCTGGGCAACTGTGCGAGGAAAGCCGTCAAGAATCCAGCCAGCATTAGCGTCCGGTTCATTCAAGCGTTCCTGCACGATATCCATCAGCAATTGGTCGGGAACCAACTCACCCCTGTCCATGTAGGCTTGCGCCTTTAGACCCAAGGCAGTTTTCGCCACCACGCAGGCGCGCAGGATTTCGCCCGTAGAAATGTGGGGTATTTTCCAGAGAGCGGCTAATATCTGAGCCTGAGTTCCCTTTCCCGCCCCTGGAGGCCCCATGAAAATAAATTGCATTACGATTACTTCACCATTCCTTCATATCGCTGGGAGATGACGTAAGTTTGAATTTGCTTAGCAGTTTCGATCGCCACACCTACTAGAATCAGTAGGGAAGTTGCGCCAAAACCTCTAAAAGTTTGCACGCCGATCGCGCTTTCTACAGCAGTTGGTACAATGGCCACCAGACCGAGAAAAATCGCTCCCAAGAAAGTCAAACGGTTCAAAACCTTCTCCACATAATCACTCGTTTTCTGACCCGGACGAATTCCAGGAATGCTGGCGCCCATTTTTTTCAAATTCTGAGACATATCTACGGGGTTGACAATCAACGAAGCGTAGAAATAGCTGAAGAACAGAATCAAAGTTAGATAAAACAGCGCGTAAGCCCAAGGGGCAGGGCCGTTCGGACTCAAAACATTAGCAACTTGAACCAAAAACGGGTTATTGAGAGACTGAGCGAGGAAAGAAGGCACAATCAACACCGAAGATGCAAAAATAATCGGCATCACTCCGCCTTGATTCAAGCGCAGGGGCAGATAGCTCCGGCTCTCCCGATAAACTTTGCGGCCGACTTGGCGACGAGCCGAAATAATCGGAATGCGGCGAGTACCTTCCTGAACAAAAACAATCCCGACAATCGTCACCAAAAAGACCAGCAGCAGAACGACTACACGGCCGACAACTTGCGTGTCCCCACTTTGAGCCAATTCAAAAGTTTGTCCCAAAGAGCGCGGCAATACCGACACAATATTGATAAAAATCAGCAGCGACGCTCCGTTCCCGATACCTCGCTCCGTCACCACTTCCGATATCCACATCACAAACATTGAGCCGGCTGTCAGAGCCAAAGCAGTTTGTGCTATGAATAAAGGCGATGGAGATTGAGCAAAAGGGCTGACCCAAATCGCAATGCCAATACTTTGCAGAATTGCCCAGCCCAAAGAAACGTAGCGAGTAATTTGAGAAATCTTGCGTCGCCCTGCTTCTCCTTCATTTTTCTGCAAGTCTTCTAAGCTGGGCAGAGCCGCCGTTAGAAGTTGCACAATAATTGAAGCATTAATGTAGGGCAAAATCCCCAGCGCGAAAATCCCCAAAGCTGACAAGCCGCCTCCTGAGAACAAATCCAAAAAGCCAATTAAAGGGCTATTTTGGACGTTTTGGGCAAAGGCGACTCGATCGATGCCGGGGACTGGCAAGTGGACACCCAGGCGTACTAAAATCAGTAAGCCAAGGGTTACGAGGATGCGGCCTCGTAAACCAGCAGCTTGAGCCATCTGCATGAACGTCTCTTGTGCAGTTGGCGCTTTTTCTCTACTAACGTCCATAGTTACGATTTTGGATTTTAGATTTGGGATTTTCGACTAAATCATTTTCTGATAGCAAGCTTGAGGATTTGAGATTTGGACAGACTCTCAAACCTCAAAATCTTCACGCAACTAATTCGCAACTTCCGCCTGCAGCTTCAATTTTGGCGCGAGCACCTGCGGTAAAAGCCGAGGCGCGCACTTGCAAGGGTACATTCAGTTCACCATCTCCTAAGATTTTCAGCGGCCCATCGTCTGTGGTGACAATTTTTGCTTGGATCAAAGAGGTGAGAGTAACTTCGGTGTTTGCTGGCAGCGATGCTAATTTACTTACATTAATGGTAGTGTACTCTTTCCGGTTCACTAGAGGGAAGCTTTTCAACTTGGGGAGACGGCGGTAGAGAGGATTTTGACCTCCTTCAAAACCGGGTCTAGTGCCGCTACCGGCTCTAGATTTTTGACCGCGCATCCCTTTGCCGGAGCTCGCGCCTTGACCGGCAGAAATACCTCTGCCCAAGCGTCGGGGGCGCTTTTGGGAGCCTGCTTTGGGTCGGGCGTCTTGCAATCTCATAGTTTTAGTAATTGGTAATTGGTAATTGGTATTTAGAGAGCGGGTACGCAGTAGTTTTGAGTGCGTGAGTTTTAAGTTGCGGATTTTTTTATTTTCACCGCAAGCACTTAACACTCAAAACTTACAGTTTCCCATTCTCGCGTGCCCTAACCGTAGAGATTTTCTACTGGAATTCCGCGCTCTTGAGCAACTTCGGACAAGGTGCGGAGGGTGGAGAGGGCATTGACTGCGGCTCGGGCGTTGTTTAAGGGATTTCCAGAACCTAGCTGTTTGGCTAAGATATTGCGGACTCCTGCTAGTTCGAGAACAGTTCGCACTGCTCCCCCTGCAATTACCCCGGTTCCCGGAGCGGCTGGCCGCATCATGACTTTAGCTCCGCCACCGTCACCGTTGATGGGGTGAGGGATGGAGTTAGATTTGGTGAGGGGGACTTCAATTAGGTGCTTTTTGCCGTCAGCGACGCCTTTTTTAACGGCACCGATTACGTCACTAGCTTTGCCGACTCCAACTCCAACTTGACCGCGTTCGTTGCCGATAATGACTATGGCGCGGAAGCTAAGTTTTTTACCGCCTTTAACTACTTTGGTAACGCGACGAATCTGAACAACCCGTTCTTGCCATTCGGATTCTTTTTCGCGCCCTTTGTTGTTGCTGCTGCTTTTTTTCTTGTTGCGCTGTTCTTTTTGTTCTGCCATAGTTTTGTTTTTTGGGAATTGGGGATTAGTAACTGGTAGTTGGAAATGAGAAATTAACAATTAGGAATTAAGAATTTTGTTGTATATTCTTTTTTCCTTCTTCCTTCTTCCTTCTTCCTTCTTCCTTCTTCCTAAAAGTCTAACCCGGCTTCGCGAGCTGCTTCTGCGAGGGCTTTGACACGACCGTGATAGAGGTTGCCCCCGCGATCAAATACGACTTTGACTATGCCAGCGCTGGAACAGCGTTTGGCAATCAACTGACCGACTTGCACGCTCGCGGAGCAGTTGCCGCCAGAACTGAGATTTGACTTCAATTCGGGATCGAGGGTTGACGCAGCAGCCAAAGTGTGCTGTGCCGTGTCGTCGATTACTTGAGCGTAGATGTGCTGATCCGAGCGAAATACCGCTAGTCTGGGACGTTCGGCGGTGCCGAACACCTTGCGCCGCACCCGGCGGTGTCTGCGCTGGACTGATTCTTTGCGAGTAAGCTTCATTGTTACTTCTTACCTGTTTTGCCTGTTTTACCAGCTTTGCGCCGGACGACTTCGCCGCTGTAGCGAATGCCTTTGCCCTTATAGACTTCGGGCGGACGCACCGCGCGGATGCGGGCTGCTGTGTTGCCTACGAGTTCTTTGTCAATGCCGGAGACAATGACGTTGGTGTTGCCTTCAACTGCCATTGTGATGCCTTCTGGAGGGGGCATTTCAACGGGTTTGCTGTAACCGACGTTTAAAATCAGGTTCCGTCCTTGAACCTGTGCCCGATAACCTGTACCGATAATTTCGAGACGCCGCTGAAAACCTTGGGATACACCTTCGACCATGTTGGCGACTAGGGTGCGGCACAAGCCGTGCAGTTGTCTGGCGACGCGAGATTCGTCTCGGCGGGTAACGAGTAAAGTCTCGCCTTCAATTCCCATGAGGATTTCCGCTGGGATTACTCGGGAAAGTTCACCTTTAGGGCCTTTGACGGCTACTTTTTGACCGTCTAGGGTGATGGTGACTTTAGTGGGAATGCTAATCGGACGCTTGCCAATTCGCGACATAGTTTTTTGTCCTTTGTTTTTAGTTATTAGTCCTTGATTATTAGTCTTTAGTTATTAGTCTTTAGTAATTGATTTTGGAGTCTGTTGCCAACGACCAGTGACTAATGACTAATGACTAATGACTACCAAACATAACAAAGCACTTCACCGCCCAAACCTTGGCGTCGAGCTTCTCGATCGGTCATAATGCCGCTGGAGGTGGAAATAATGGCAATGCCAATTCCGCCTAAGACTCTGGGCAATTCTTTACGGTTCGAGTAAACGCGAAGTCCTGGTTTGCTGACTCGCTTAAGTGCCGTGATAATGGGCTTGCGAGTTTTACCTTTGTACTTTAGAGAAAGCACTAAATGTCGCTTGATCCCTTCTGGTTCTGCTTCTTCAAATTCGCTGATAAAGCCTTCACTTTTGAGGACTTGGGCGATGCTGCGGGTCATTTTTGTAGCTGGAATTTGCGTTGTTTGGTGGCGCGCCATGCAAGAATTGCGAATGCGCGTCAACATATCTGCTATGGTATCGTTAGCTGCCATCTTTTGCTTCTTACTCTAGTGCTTAGTTGTCCCGGAACGGCATTCCCATTTCTTTAAGCAAGGCGCGTCCTTCTTCGTCGGTGTTTGCTGTGGTGATAATTGAAATGTCCATGCCTCGAATTTGATCGATGCGGTCATATTCTATTTCTGGAAAAATTAGCTGTTCTCTCAGACCCAAGCTGTAGTTGCCGCGCCCGTCGAAGCTTTTGGGGCTGATGCCGCGGAAGTCGCGGATTCGGGGGAGTGCGAGGTTGATCAGCCGATCGAGAAAATCGTACATCCGATCGCCGCGCAGCGTCACCATAACGCCGACGGGTACTCCTTTGCGGATTTTGAAGCCTGCGATCGCTTTTTTCGCCCGCGTCACCACTGGTTTTTGACCGGTGATGATGCCAATTTCGTTGATCGACGAATCCAGTGCCTTAGCGTTTTGAGATGCTTCTCCCAAACCGCGGTTCACTGTGACTTTGACCAGTTTGGGAACCTGATGGATATTAGTATATTTAAACTGATCCATCAGTGTGGGAACGATTTTTCCTTGATAAAGAACCTTGAGTTTGTCCGGCATAGTTTTTGTGTTTCGTTAACTGTCCCTGGGCTTGGTCAGGGAATTGTTCTTTGTCAGTTGTCAGTTGACGGTTGTCAGTTGACAGTTGTCAGTTAATGACTAATGACTAATGACTAATTATCGAGGATTTCTCCTGTTTTTTTGAGCTGTCGGAGTTTGCGGCCATCTTCGCTAAATGTATAGCAGACGCGGCTGGCAATTTTCTCTTTTTCGGAATAGTGCATGACATTTGAGCTGTGAATGGGAGCCTCAAACGTAAGTATTTTCCCGGACTCTCCCTCTTGCTGGGGCTTGACGTGCTTGGTTCTGATGTTTACACCTTTAACAACTACTTTGCTGACTTTAGGATATGTCTTTAAGATTTCTCCGACTTTTCCTTTCTCTTTGCCAGTAATTATTTGCACGGTGTCGCCTGCTTTGACGTGCATTCTGTAGCGCTGCGGCTCGCTAGTTGGTTTACCCTTTTTTCCGTACATTTTAAAGTACCTCCGGGGCTAAGGAAACGATTTTAGTAAAGTTTTTGTCGCGCAGTTCGCGGGCGACGGGACCGAAGACGCGCGTGCCTTTGGGGTTACCGTCTACGTTGATAATAACGGCGGCGTTATCGTCAAAACGAATGCTCATGCCACTGTCGCGGCGCAGGCCTTTGCGGGTTCTGACAATGACGGCCCGGACGACATCTGATTTTTTGACGGCCATATTGGGGATGGCGTCTTTGACGACGGCAATGATGACATCGCCGACTCCGCCGTAGCGGCGGTTGCCGCCTCCCAATACGCGGATGCACATCAGTTTGCGGGCTCCGCTATTGTCGGCGACATTGAGGTATGTCTGGGGTTGAATCATGGTGATTGTTGAGTGTTAACTGTTGACTGTTAACTGTTGACTGTTGACTGTTGACTGCTAGTTGATTGTTAATTTTTGATCGGGAGATCGCGATGTGGCAATTAACTGTTAGCCGTTTTTTGTCCCAAAAATCTCAGCAACCGTCCAGCGTTTGGTTTTGCTCAGGGGGCGAGTTTCAGTGATGCGGACACGATCGCCGGATTTGCACTGATTTTCTTCGTCATGAGCTTTGTACCGCTTGGTGCGGACTACGATTTTGCCGTATTTGGTGTGGGAGGAGCGGTTTTCGATTGCTACCACGACGGTTTTATCCATCTTGTCGCTGACTACTACGCCAACTCGTTCTTTAATTGCCATAGCTACCTATTTTTGTTGTGCAATTGAGTTTTTTTTAGCTACTGTGCGAGCCGAGGCTAGGCTGCTGCTCACTCTTGGCTGACTTCTGGGCTGGGAGCAGAATCTGCTGTTTCTTTAGCTGGGGCTGATTTTTCTGCTGCTTCTGCATCAGCAGCGATTTGGCGCTCGCGTTCAACTGTCATCAATTGAGCGACGCGGTGTTTGGCGTGCTTGAACAGGTGAGGCTTGTCCATGCGGCCGGTAGCTTGCTGGAGCCGCAATTCCATTAGTTGGCGCTTGGCAGCTAAAATTTGCTCTGCTAGTGCTGCATCGCTTAATTCTCTAGCTTCTTTAATCTTGGGCAAAGACATAATTGTGTGCTTTCTCGTTAGCGATCGGTATGACAGAAGACAGAATTGTCTAGATGCTGAATGTCGAAGGAAAGAAAAGTTATGAATGACCGATTTTAAATTGCTGTAGCCGTTTAAAATTTTGACCAATGCCGACCTACTTCTACCTTCGATTATCGCTATGACTGGCCTTCTTCGCGAGTGATGAACTTGGTTTTTATTGGTAATTTGAAAGATGCCAAACGCATTGCTTCGCGGGCAGTTTCTTCAGTTACGCCGCCAATTTCAAACATTACCCTGCCTGGTTTGACCACGGCAACCCAAAACTCTGGTGAGCCTTTACCAGAACCCATCCGGGTTTCTGCGGCGCGCTCGGTGACAGGTTTGTCGGGAAAAATGCGAATCCAGATTTTGCCACCCCGACGGATATAGCGGGTCATGGCACGCCGTCCGGCTTCTATTTGGCGGGAAGTAATCCAGGCGGGTTCGATGGCTTGGAGCGCGAAGTCGCCAAAGCTAACTGTATTGCCGCGGGTGGCAATACCGCTCATTCGCCCGCGCTGTTGTTTGCGGAATTTGGTTCTTTTAGGGCTTAACATGGCGAAAGGGAGTTGGGTAATTGGTAATTGGTAATAGGTAGTTGGTAATTGGTTTGGAACCACTGACACTTAACAAGTGACAACTAACACTTAACAATTAGCTAGCCTTCGTTCGATCGATCTTCAAAGTTCTGGCGGCGGCGCTTTTGTTTGGTACGGGGCACTGCTGCATTTGGTGCAGCCTCTTGTTCCTGTCCGGGAATAATTTCGCCTTTGAAAACCCAAACTTTAATGCCCAGAATACCGTAGATGGTTTGAGCAGTGCAGTAGGAGTAGTCGATGTCTGCCCGCAGCGTGTGCAAGGGGACTCTGCCTTCGCGGGTCCATTCGGTACGGGCAATTTCTGCACCGTTGAGGCGTCCGCTGACTTGAATTTTGATGCCTTGGATGCCTACTTTTTGGGCGCGGGTGATTGCTTGGCGGACTACTCGGCGGAAGGATACGCGCCGTTCTAGTTGCTGAGCGATGTATTCCGCGATCAGTGTGGCATCGGCATCTACTCGCTGGACTTCGACGACGTTGATGCGGATTTGGCGGTTGCTACCGAGTTGCTGCTGCAAACCGACGCGCAAGGTTTCGATGCCTGCTCCGCCGCGGCCTACGACAACGCCTGGTCTGGCGGTGAACACTTCTAGGTCGATTTGATCGGCTTTCCGCTCAATTTTGACCGAGGAAATCCCAGCATTGCTGAGGGTTTTACGAACGTACTTGCGAATTTTATAGTCTTCTTGCAAGAGTTCTGGATAGTTTTTGGGATCAGCAAACCAGCGAGAGCGGTGCTCTTGGGTAATGCCGAGGCGAAAACCAATTGGATGTATTTTTTGGCCCATAATAGTTGAGGAGTTAATTGGTAATTGGTAATTGGTAATTGGTAATTGGTAATTGGTGATTACCCATTTTTTTCAACTTTAAGCTGTTTATTACCTCTTACGTTTTTCCCTGGTTTAGTTTTCTACGAGCGGAGCTACTACTACGGTAATGTGACAGGTTGGCTTGCGGATTTGGTAGGCGCGACCTTGAGCGCGGGGTCTAAACCGTTTGAGGACTGGGCCTTGGTCTGCGTAAGCTTGAGAAACTACCAGCTTGGATTTATCCAATCCTGCGTTGTGTTCGGCGTTGGCTACTGCCGATCGCAAAACTTTGACGATTGGTTCGCAGGCGCGGTAGGGCATGAATTCGAGTAAAATCAGCGCTTCTTGATAGCTTTTGCCACGAATTTGGTCGAGGACTCGGCGCACTTTGAAGGGGGATGTTCTGATGTAACGGGCGATCGCCTTAATTTCGGATGTGGTATCTATAGCCATTTCGATTTCGGTAATTGGTAATTGGTAATTGGGCAAAAGGTAATTGGTAATTGGTAATTTTTTTTCCGACTACCTATTACCTGTCACCTAATTCGGCTATCTTTTCGCCTTTTTATCACCACTTTTCGCGTGACCTCTAAAGGTGCGAGTGGGGGAAAATTCTCCGAGTTTGTGACCTACCATTTGGTCGGTGAGGTAGACGGGTACGTGCTGTCTGCCGTTGTGAACGGCGATCGTGTGGCCTACCATTTGGGGCAGGATTGTGGAAGAGCGCGACCAAGTTTTAATTACTTGTTTTTGGCCGGCGGCGTTGAGCTTTTCGATTTTTGTCATCAGATGATCTGCGACAAACGGGCCTTTTTTTAGCGATCGAGACATGATTTTGGTAATTAGTAATTAGCAGTTGGAATTGAATTGGGAAGAAAGTCGGAGGAATAAAAGAGCGCGGAAAACTTTTTTGTTGTTCCTTATTCCTTCTTCCTTCTTCCTTCTTCCTTCTTCCTTCTTCCTTAACTTTGTCTGCCGCCCTTGCCGCGCTTGGAAGCTTTGCGGCGGCGCCGGACGATTAAAGCGTCGCTGCGCTTGTTTTTGCGTCGAGTTTTTGCACCCAATGCTGGTTTACCCCAAGGAGTGACAGGCCCCGGACGCCCAATAGGAGCTCTGCCTTCGCCACCGCCGTGCGGGTGGTCTACCGGGTTCATGACGCTACCGCGAACGGTGGGTCTGCGACCTTTCCAGCGGGTGCGACCTGCTTTGCCGAGGCTGATGTTTCTGGCGTCGGTGTTGCCGACTTGACCGATGGTGGCGTAGCAGTCGGCGCGGACTTTGCGCTGTTCGCCGGATGGCAGTTTGAGGGTGACGTAGCTACCTTCTTTTGCCATTAGCTGAGCGCTGGAGCCGGCGGAGCGAACGATTTGTCCGCCTTTTCCGGGTACTAGCTCGACGTTGTGGATGCTGGTACCGAGGGGAATGTTCTTCAGGGGGAGGGCGTTGCCGATTTCGATCGGCGCGTCTGGGCCTGAGACAATTACTGTACCGACGTTTAAGTTGAGCGGGTGCAGGATGTACCGTTTTTCGCCGTCTTTGTAGAACAGGAGGGCGATGCGGGCGTTGCGATTGGGGTCATATTCGATCGCCTTGACAGTAGCGGGAATGCTGTGTTTGTCGCGGCGGAAGTCGATGTCTCTATAAAGCCGTTTGTGACCGCCTCCCCGGTGGCGGCAGGTGATGACGCCTCGGTTGTTGCGGCCTTGTTTGGTGTGCTTATTACTGGTTAGAGACTTTTCTGGCTCTGATCTGGTAATTTCAGCGAAGTCCGAGACGGTCTGTTCTCGGGTGCTGGAGGTATAAGGTCGGTAAGAACGGATGCCCATAATCGATCTATTTTAGATTTTGGATTTTGGATTTTGGATTTGACGTTTATCGATTTTAGATTTTAGGTTGAAGATTGGCGATCTTTGGTTAACTTACGAGTTTTCTGGTTCGAGAATTTCCACCAGTTAACCGCAATTTAAAATCTAAAATCTAAAATCTAAAATCCAAAATCGTCTAGACTTCTGGGAATAGGAGTTTGCGGATCGAGTCTCCGTCTGTCAGAGTTACGGTTGCTCGCTTGTAACAAGGTTTAAAGCCGACGAATTTGCCAACTCGACGCTTTTTGCGCGGCGGGTTTTGGGTGTTGACGCCGATGACTTTGACCTTAAATAGTTCTTCGATTGCAGCTTTGATTTGAGGCTTTGTCGCTTTGGGGGCTACGTCGAATGTGAATTGATTTAATTCCATCATTCGGGTAGCTTTCTCGGTGAGAATCGGACGCTGGATCAAATCTGCGTAGTCGCGGGGGTCGATTTTACTCACCGTAAATCTCCTGAATTTTAGCTATGGCTGTAGATGTGACGATAATTTTGTCAGCCGCGAGAACGTCGTAAACATTCAGGGAAGTTGCCAAGATGACGTTTACTAATTCGATGTTGCGTCCTGATAAGTAGACGTTTGGTTGCGGTTCTGGCAAGATTAACAGAACTTTTGTATCGGGTTCGATACCCCAGCGGGCGATCGCACTCAGCAATTCTTTGCTTTTGGGTCTCGGAAATTGCTCTGCAAATTCTTCAACCACAATGATGTCTTCGGTGCGACTTTGGAATGCTGTCCGCAAAGCGAGACGGCGTTCCTTTTTGTTCATTTTGACTTCAAAGTCTCTCGGTTTTGGCCCGAAGATGACACCGCCGCCCCGCCACAGCGGAGAACGGATTGAACCTGCTCTGGCTCGGCCGGTGCCTTTTTGACGCCAGGGTTTGCGGCCACCGCCTCGGACTTCCGATCGAGTTTTGGTGCAAGCATTTCCTTGACGAGCGTTATTCAGTTGCCGCGTCAATGCTCTGTGAACGATGTGAGACGCATTTTCTTCTTTGGCTACGCGCAGTTCTAAAGTTGTTTCCCCAACTTCTTCGCCTTGCCAATTTCGTACTACACAGTTAACCATATCTTTTGTCCTTTGTCTGTTGTTAGTTGTCTGTTGTTAGTTGTCTGTTGTCTGTTGTCTGTCGTCTGTTGTCTGTTCTCAGGTCTTAGTTTTCAGCTCTTAGTTTTCAGCTTTTAGTTCTTAGTTATTGCTTGCTACTAGGCCAACCACTATCTACTGACTGCTGACTACTGACTACTTACTACTGACTAACGTCCTACTTTTTTCTCAGGCACAACATTGACTAAGGCGCCAGCTTTGCCGGGAACTGCTCCCTTAATTAGCAGCAAATTCTGCTCTGTATCCACCCGGACAATTGTTAGTTTGCGGACGGTGACTTGAACGTTGCCCATACGTCCTGCCATTCTTTTCCCGGGATAAACGCGACCAGGAGTAGTTCCAGGCCCGATCGATCCAGGCTCGCGGTGATTTTTGGAACCGTGAGACATGGGGCCTCGTTTAAAGTTGTGGCGCTTTTGGAAGCCTGCAAAACCTTTACCGATGCTCGTACCGATGACATCTACTATTTGTCCGGCTGCAAAAGCATCGGCTTTTAGTTGTTGACCTAATTCAAAGGAACTGGTATCTTCCAATCGGTATTCCTGCAAGTGGCGCAATGGTGTCGCTGCCGACTTGGCGAGGTGTCCCAATTCTGGTTTGTTGAGAGCCTTCGGCTTCACGTCGCCGTATCCGATTTGAACGGCACCGTAGCCGTCAGTTTGTTTTGTTTTGATTTGAGTTACTGTACAAGGCCCTGCTTGTATGACGGTGACGGGGATGGCTCTCCCTTCGGCGTCAAACACTTGAGTCATGCCTAGTTTAGTGCCAAGAATGCCTACAGACACGGATTTTTTTCCTTTTATTTACGCAAGAGGTTTCGGATTGCGAAATTTACGTCAATCCGCTTGCTCTTGTGCAGAAACATTTATTTCAGTGTTCCTGCAATTAACTGTTATCAACCAACAGCCTTCCTCGGTGTTTAAAATTTGAGTTTTAAATTTGGGAGCGAGCTTGTGGAAGTCTTGCAAGGTTTGAGATTCGAGGCTTTTCACCTGTTCGATCTCCGAGTTTTGCCTCGGTCTTGCTTGTTTGTGCCAGGACTTGAGCAGAAAACCACTCAGTATCCTTTACGGCGACAATTCACAATAGTACATGAAGTGTTTGCCGTTTGTCAAGGCCGCGATGAGAATTTTTCGCCTCAACTTTAGCATTTATAATATTTCCAGCTCGCAAGCAGCGATCGACCAAATTTTGATACAGCAGGAAACACAAATTTATGGGACTGATTACGACGGGATCTGATCTGATTCGGGATTTGGAAAAGTCGGGGTCGCTGGCCCTGTACGTTCCTTTAGAAGGAGGATTTGAGGGGCGCTACCTCCGCAGGCTGAGGGCTGCGGGCTACGGTGCGTACACGATTTCGGCGCGGGGTTTGGGTGATTTGGCGATGTATTTAACGGGGGTTCACGGGGTGCGGCCGCCGCATTTGGGCAAGAAAACTACTGGCAATGAAGGGGCTGTGGGTTATACGTACTACGTGCCGCCGATGTTGAAAACTCAATTAGACAATTTGCCACCTAAAGCAAAAGGACTGGTGCTGTGGATTATTGAAGGGCAGATTTTGTCGAGTCAGGAGATTGAGTATTTGACTGTTTTGCCGACGTTAGAACCACGAGTTAAAATAGCAGTGGAGATGGGGGGCGATCGAGCTTTTAGCTGGAAGCCACTTAAAGATGCTTTAGTTGCAGCTTAAATTCCGGTATTTGCGATCGCAAATCAACTAAAAAACGCAGCGAGCAACTAAAGCTCAACAGCTTCTGCTCGCTGGTTTTGATCTTTTTGAGAAAAACTTAATTAACAGGAAAAATCTTATGCTTCAGAACCGCGATTATACCATCATTATTGACAAAAGCGGCAGTATGTACACAAAAGACCAGATGGGCGGTAAAAGTCGGTGGGCGCTCATGCAAGAATCGACGATCGCATTGGCGAATAAATGCGAAGAACTCGATCCTGATGGCATAACAGTTTATGTGTTTTCCGGTCGCTTCAAGCGCTATGACAACGTAACAGCAGCTAAAGTCGTGCAAATTTTCCAAGAAAACGAACCTTCGGGAACTACTAATTTAGCTGCTGTTCTGCAAGACGCTCTGGACAGTTATTTTCAGCGCAAAGCATCCGGTAAGACCAAGCAAAATGGGGAAACAATATTAGTGGTGACGGATGGGGAACCGGACGATCGCAAAGAAGTGATGAAAACGATTATAGAGGCTTCTCGGAAGCTCGATCGAGATGAAGAGTTGGCGATTTCTTTCATTCAAGTAGGAAATGCGCCGGAAGCTACTAAGTTTCTCAAGATATTGGATGACGAACTGCAAAGCGCCGGGGCTAAATTCGATATCGTTGATACTGTCACGATGGATGATATTGAAGGAATGACCCTGACAGAGGTATTGCTGAATGCAATAACTGATTGAGGAGGCGGGCGAAGTTCACGGGATTATATTCGGGCCAGTTAGCCCAGCAGCATTTTTTAGGGGGGTTTAAGTTATGGAATCTATCGATCGCCTGTTAGGTGAACTTAAGGCAGAGTATCAAGCATCTCAAAAAAATGCTGAGTTGAAAAGTCAGGCGCCGGTGCAAGCACAAGCGCCTTTGCCACAAGCAGCAGTGCCGTCAAATCAAACATTTAAAACATCAGATATAAATTTGTATGCTGGTTCTTTGGATAAGGATTTAGCTCAAATTAAGGCTGAGTACGAAGCGCAAAATAAAGCTCAGGCAGTCGCTTCACAGCAACCGCTTAAGGCTGAGCACGAAGCACAAAATAAAGCTCAGGAAGTGGCTTCACTGCAACCGCAACCAGCAGAACAAGTCGCGGTGCCGCAGTTGGACGTACAAACGCACAGACAGAAAGTTAGGCAAGCTCAGGTTTGGCTGAAAAAGTTGGATAAAAATTCCGATGAGGGATATTGGTTCGATCAGTTTGCTTTTAAGTATTCTTCGAGGATAGATGCGGCGATCGACTATTTGCAAGCTGTGAATGAGTTTGATTGATTGAACTACACGGTATTCACAATTTGTCAGGCCGTTTTTTGGTTAATTGCCATCTCTATTTGTTGTAAGGGCACGGCAGTGCCGTGTCTTTACAAGACGTACAATAAATATCCTTTGTATCACGCGGTATTTAGGATACGGCACTGCCGTATCCCTACAAATTGCCAGCAAATAAATATCATTTATAGCGACACAGCACAGTTATTTCCTGTGGCTGCCACAACCACGGGAAGGATTGAGCCTATACTAAATTTTTGGCCACAGATGTAGGATGCAACAAAAACAAAGCCGCCTTTTTTGCTGTATCTTCAGATAGCTGAATTTGTTTTAACTCAACAATACCTTCACTGATAAAAGTATCTCTCAAAGCAGCTTTTTCTCCGCTGTTAAAACTCGTTTCGTAAAACACTTCTCGAATTCCAGCCGCAATGACTAATTTCAAACAATAGATGCAGGGTTCTAAAGTGACGTAAATACTAGCGCCAGCAGTAGATATACCGTGTTTAGCAGCTTTGGCGATCGCATTTGCTTCCGCGTGAACCGCCCTTGATGGCAAAGTTTTGCTGGCGTCGCAACTACTCAAACCAGGATAGCAGAAGCCTTGAGTAGTACAGTGTGCCGAACCTGACGGCGAACCGTTGTAACCCGTTGCTAAAACTTGCCTGTTTTTAGTTATCACCGCGCCTACAGGAAAAGCCAAACAAGTCGATCGAGTAGCGGCCAATTTTGCTAACATTAAGAAGTATTCGTCCCAACTCGGTCTTTCTTCTTCTAAATTCATCGTCTATCCTGGATGTATTGGTTGCTGGTTTTCAGACACTCGGCCGCCTTTTGCAATTCTATTCCCAAATAACCAATATGCTCGCCTTTGATAGCCGGGGAAGCCGCACAAATTTCTCGCACTAACTTGAGAGGGTTTGTTCCAGAATAACAGGTGACAACTTCGCCGCTGCCGGGAGTGGTTTGCGTGACGACTATTTGATTGTCGGCTACTTCAACTAAAAAATTGCCCGCTGCATCGAAAAAGTCTCGATCTTCGCAGATTTTAGCATATTGGGTTTGAATTAGTCGATCGGCATTTTCAAAGGTGTCGTCATACAAGTGAGCCGATTGACTCAGCGTTACCAACGGGCCCATTGTCAAATTATAATCGGAACGCCTCGCAATTTCATCTCGAATGTGCTGCTGCAAAGCCCGCAAACCCATTGCATTAGCCGGCCAAGCCGCAAACATATCGTTACTGCGGAGAGTTGCAGTTAGCGATATTTCTTCATCCACAACTCGAACCCAAATGTGATTTAAACAAGGACTGCCGCTGTGCTGGTGGTCGGAGGAACCGTCAGGTCTTCTGTTAATATTTCCGCCTGCATCCCACAAACTAATTACAGCACTTGCCGCGTCAATTTCCTTAATTAGTTTGGCAATAACTTCTTCAATTTGATCTCGTCCAAACCACGACCTCATCCGCTGTGCGTAGGTATATTTAATGCCTTCGTTATATGGGGCATCTTCGAGCATTTGTGGTTTGTACTGTTCGAGAAAATCACGGTCTATTGGTAAGTAATTCGGTTCAGGAAAATAGAACTCCGCAGGTTCATCTGTAATCACTGCCATTAAGTCGATTAATTCTTGCCACTGTCCGTCATAACCAGTCGGCCGTAAGGTGCCGGTGGTCTTAATTCGGTGGATTATTTTTACCCAAGTTTCGGCGATAGTTTTGCCTTCGATTCTGTGTCCGTATTTCTGGCCGGGGAGTACGGTGGGGACGATTTCGACTAACGGAAAAGTTACGGGTTCTCCCCAAGGTTCCACAGATTCTTTTTCGGAAAAAAACTTGACAAGAGTCACTGTTTCTGATAAATTACTGGCTTCTTTCCATTCTATTGAATGACGCAATAGTTCTAAGGCTTCTGCTGCTATTTCAATATCAATGTAGCCAAATATTGAAGATTTAATTAACCAGCAATCTCTACCCGTATCGCTTTTTCCGGCTTCAAAGCCGTTGCGAAAAAAGTCGATTAGGCACGCGGCAGCACCGGAGTTGCTGTCTTCTTTGGTAGCGTTGAGAATTACTAAAAAGCGGACGTGGGGATTGCACAGCAAGTTTCTAATTAAGAAGTTGATGCCGCGGGTGGGCGAGTACAGTTGTCCGATGACAGCAAATTCATTGGGTTGTAATTTTTTGCCGTTAGCGCAGCCCTTGGAAAGGATCGCACTTTTTACTGTCCAGCCACTGACAATGGCTGTTTGCCCCGTTCCGCAAATTAATTGATTTGGTTTGTATAGGGGTTTGTACTCAAATTTATTGACGAGATTTGTGGCTGTCATGGTTTACCGTTTTTTGCACCGCGTACTACTATATCAATACTGCAGAATATTTGATAATTTTGTTTTAACAAATTCCTCAAGCCAACAATTCACTGACGGCTACGCTAAAACCTGCAAGCACACTTTGAGTGTTCACAACTTCATCCGCATTAAACAACCGCCAGCGTTGCCCTGCATTGACAAATATTAATCTAGCTTCAGGAAATAGCAACCAAACTTCTAAACATCCCGATTCCAAATATTCCTGAGCTTTCGCAAATAAGTCTTCGGCACTGTCTTCGGGGGAAGCAACTTCCGCTATCAAAGGAAAACTTTGGGAAAATGCTGTAAAATTGCCGGATTGTGGCAACTGTTCAGGAGTAATGTAAGCAACATCGGGACGGCGACCCTGTTTGTTAGTGGGGCAAAGTATTTCGGTAAGAACTTCTCCTCCCTGTCCGCTGGAGTCTTTATAATTTCCCCAGAAACGGGCTAATTTAGATTGAGCTAGACTGTGCTTGAATGTCATTCCTGTTTTCTCCACTAAGTTGCCGTCAACCCATTCCATTCTATCAGGAGGCTTGACTAAAAACTCTTCGAGAGATATGACTTTTTTGGACTCAAATTCTGGCGGAATTTCTGCTATATTTTCTGATTTTTGCGGTAATTTTGGCTCAGAGTTTTGGTCGGCATTTTTTGGTATAATTATAGTAGCTGTCATGCTCGCAACCTCGGTTTAAAGATTATAAATTTACAAGCGATCGCTCTCGATCGCATTCGATGACATGATTGAACTTGGTAGATTTTGTCTTTTCAACTTAGCCCGACAATTTATATATCATAGCAATTCAGAAAGGTGACTTTCATGATTCTCTCAAACCGTTTTTCTGAAGCCCTCACCTATGCCGCCGAATTGCACGCTACCCAAGTTCGCAAAGGTTCCGGCGTTCCCTACATTGCCCATTTGTTGGGTACTGCTAGTATAGCTTTAGAATATGGGGCAAATGAAGATGAGGCGATCGCAGCTTTGCTTCACGATGCGATCGAAGATCAAGGCGGCGCCACCACCCGCGAAGCCATCCGCCGCCGCTTTGGCGATACCGTCACAGCGATTGTAGACGGCTGTACCGACAGTGACGCGACGCCGAAACCCCCTTGGCGACAGCGAAAACAAGCTTATATCGATCGCATTTCTACAGCTTCTGCCTCAGTGAGATTAGTCTCGGCTGCTGATAAACTTTATAATGTTCGATCGATCCTGAAAGATTCCCGTCAATTGGGTGACGTTGTTTGGGAACGCTTCAAAGGTGGCAAAGAGGGTTCTCTCTGGTATTATCGTTCTTTAGTAGAAGTATTCCGCAAAGCTGAGTTAACGCCTATAGTTGAAGAATTGGATCGCACAGTTTTAGAATTAGAACAGTTTTCTGAACGCTGAATGCTGAAGGTAAAAAGCACTAATTATCAATTACCAATTACAATTAAAAAATGGCAAATGTTCGCTTAGAAAATATTACCAGACGCTACCAAAACGTCACCGCGATCGAAAACATCAGCTTCAAAATCCCGGACGGGGAATTTTGGGTATTAGTCGGCCCATCCGGCTGCGGAAAATCGACAATTATGCGGACAATTGCAGGTTTAGAAACCGCAACTTCCGGCAATATTTACATCGGAGATAATTTAGTTAACAACATTCCGGCGAGACAGCGCGATGTAGCAATGGTGTTTCAAAATTACGCGCTTTATCCGCACATGACTGTCGCGGAAAATCTGGCTTTTGGATTGCGGATGCGGAATGTTGACCCGACTAAAATTCAAGAACGAGTCGAAACCGTAGCCCGATCGCTCTCGATCGACCACCTCCTCAAGCGTAAGCCCAAACAGCTATCAGGCGGACAGCAGCAGCGGGTAGCACTCGGAAGGGCGATCGCCCGCGAACCGAAAGTATTTCTTTTAGATGAACCGCTTTCTAACCTCGATGCTCAACTGCGAGATGACACTAGAGCGGAGCTTAAACAACTGCATCAACGGCTGGGAATTACCACAATTTACGTCACCCACGACCAAGTGGAAGCGATGACTTTAGCTGATAAGATTGTAGTCTTAAATGGGGGGAAAATTCAACAAATTGGAGACCCGCAAAGCATTTATGCCAAACCAGCTAACCGCATGGTTGCCACATTTTTAGGCAATCCCGCCATGAACATTTTGCCGGCAATTTATACTAACGAATCCTTTCAAGTAGGAAATCAAGCTTTAGTCTGTCCGCCCTCGATTCAGAAAAAATTGCAGGCGAGAGAAGGACAAGGATTTGATTTGGGCATCCGTCCAGAAAATATAGAAATCTTTACCCCACAAACAGTAGAAGATGATGATGATGATTTGAAAACCGATGTTTGGGCACTAGAAAAAGTCCCTCTCGATGTAGAGGTAAAAGTAGTGGAACCTCTGGGGCGAGAAACTTTAATTCGGGCGAGTTTGCCTTTGCTGAGCGCTGAAACTACTGTACAGTTACAAATACCTGCGAGTGTTCGCTTGCGATCGGGCGATCGGCTGAAGGTACAGCTTGACTTCGATCGACTATTTATCTTTGACCCCTCCACCGGTGAGGCGCTCTATCCTTAACGGGCTTGAACAGGACTTACGCACCGGTAATCAGCCGCCGGGGTTTTTTTAGTCGCAGTGCCTAAGTCCTGTTCAATCTAAAATCTAAAATCTAAAATCTAAAATCGACTGAGCCTTCCTGTGGGAAAGTCTCGATTCGTAGTTACAAAAATTTACACTTGACATTTATTAATTTACCAAGTAATGATACGATTAGTATTGGCACAACGGCAAAACGTCCCCCCCAAAAGCTGATATTTCCTGACTCCGGGCGATCGCGACCCACAACGCCAGTATCTTCCCGCTAAGAAGCGGCTTTACGCCCCGACTTGGGAGCAACTAGCGAACCAAAAACTCAGAAAAACGTTCTAGCGGCATTTTTAGATGAATCCCGACAACCTGCCTCAAATGCTGCAAACAGGATTTCACCTAACTTTAGGTGCCACTTCCTTTTTAATTGAGACATTGCAAGATCCTCTGAAGCGAGAAGAAAATCTGGACAAACTGAAGTCAGATTTTGGTCAGCTAGCCGATGAGCTGCTGGAAAAAGGAGAAATGACTGAGCGAGAAGCCCGGAATTTTGTAGATACTATTTTCTCTCAACCGGGCGATCGGGAGAATGCAGACAGTGAATCTGTCTCGCCCAAGCAATCAGATGCAGCGACTGATGCTCCTCCCGAGTCGGTTGTACAGCCTAACGTACAGCTAGAGATTCAAGAATTAACTGCACACATGGCAGCGCTGAGGGCCGAGTTGGAAAATTTGCGCGCCGAAAATTCCCAGTATTAAAGAATTAAGAGTCTTTAACACAGCCGGAGTTTACTTGCCAACTTAATTTAAGAGAACAAAACTTTAGTCATTGTCCCATTTTTCAGAACCGATGAGGTCGGCGATCCGATCGCGCAGCAAGAAGTCGCATTTTTCTAATTCGCACTCTACACAAGCCCATTCCCGAGGCGGAATGAATTGGCAAAGCGTGTAGATAGGCTGTTGGCGGCTCAGCACGCCCTCGTGGACGAGGTGACGCGCTTCATCTTGGATCACATCTAAAGAGTATTGGATTTGGGGAATAGTGGAGTGAATCATAATGCGCCCTCAATGTTTTACTAAAAAATTTTATGGCCCTGGTAATAATATAGTCCAAACTTACGAATATGGAAGTTAAATTTTGTCCGTATACAGCTATACAATTCACTGCCGTAAATAAAAATAAGTTATACGAATTATCAATAAGTGATGAGATCAGTCTGAGGATGTCCAGAAGCAGCACATTTTCCCCACAAGCAGGCGGATCTGCTGGAAAGCTCCATTTAGAACTTAGGAACCCGCGTCCAATTCCCGGTTTCTGGAGACTGCGCCACCAAAGGCAGAATTTGTCGCGAGAAACCGGGTTGATGAATTTAACTCCTAACCCAGCAAGCAGCAAAGGAAAGATTCAGAAGTCAGGCAACTCAAGCATTACCAGTTCCGTCAATGCCGAATAGCACTTCTAGAACGAGAGATTGCGCTGCCGGCATCTGCCCAAAACAAAATACATAAGGAATACTCGGAGGCAAGTGTGGCAAAAATTGCTCTAAAACGTAGGGACTGCCGTAAATTAACACAGCTTGCAGTTCTCCCGTTTTTAATAATTTCTTAAACCAATCTTGAGCTGCTTGGGTCAAACCAGCACTGCCTCGGAAGCAATTGCCGCGAATGAAAATTTGCAGCAGTGTCGGAGAAAAATGCTCTGCACCTGTATTATCAGCGATCGCCCCTGTGCGATCGTCAATCAGTTGCAATTCGTAACCAAACTGTTCGGGAAGGGCGATCGCCGGAGTGTGGTTGCCCAAAAACTCGCACCCCAAAACATCATCTACAACAATCAAATTCCGCAAAAGCTGGTTTTCTGGGGGTTTTGCAACCTGCAAAGGTAGATTGCCGCCAAATTTCAAAGAATCTCGCAAAATATCGGCAGCAGTTGCCCTTGCCTGGGGAGTTGCCAGCAAACTTAAGTCGATTGAGTCGATGGATTCTAAATTCTTGCTCCCCCCCTTAGCAAGGGGGGGTTGGGGGGGGTCAGAAATCGGCAAACCCACCTTTATTTTCGCTTTCCAAATTCGCTTGACAGATTCCTTGATTTGTGATACAGAAAGTCGCCCTTGAGTGACCGCTTCGCAGACCGCGAGAATCGCCCCTTCCGGGTCAAGCGGCATCAGCAAAACATCAGCACCAGCCTCAGCAGCCAAAACAGCAGCTTCATTAGCGCCGTACTTATTGGCGATCGCACCCATCACCAAAGCATCCGTCACAATCAAACCTTCAAATCCCAACTCTTCTCGCAGCTTCCCGATCAAAATTTTGCGAGAAAGAGTAGCAGGACACTCGGCATCCCAAGCCGGAATCAGCAAGTGAGCACTCATCACAGCATCGACCCCAGCAGCCATCGCCTCAACAAAAGGAGGCAACTCAACCTGGGCCAATCTCGCTGGGGAATGCGGCAAAACCGGCAATTCCAAGTGAGAATCAACCGCCGTGTCTCCGTGGCCGGGAAAATGCTTAGCAGTAGTCAAAATCGGGTGTTCACCTGCGCCGCGAATAAAAGCAGCGGCTAATTTCCCGACAATTTCCGGTGTCTCGCCAAAAGCGCGGACGTTAATCACAGGATTGTCGGGATTGTTGTTAACATCAACCACTGGTGCGAGAATCCAATTGAGACCGATCGCCCTAGCTTCGATCGCCGTGACAGCGCCCATTTGTTCAGCATATCGATCGGCTTTACCTGCATCCTGCCGCGCCACTTCGGCAATTGCCATCGGCGGCCCGAACCAAGTCGCCCCCGCGAACCGCTGGCCGACACCTTCCTCAATATCAGCCGCCAGCAGCAGCGGAAACTTAGCCCAAGACTGCAATTGGTGCGATCGAACTGCCAACTCCGCAGCACTTCCCCCGACCAAAATCACCCCGCCGACGCCCAACTTTTCCAGATAATAGCGGAGTTTGCTAGCAGTTGGTTCCCATTCCCGATAGCGAATTTGGTGGTCGAACAAGCAGCCAGAAGCGCGCACCACGAACATCTGGGCCACCAGTTCTGGTAAGGAAAGATTGTCAATCATGGGAAATTGTTGACTGTTGACTGTTGACTGTTGACTGTTGACTGGCTTCACAAACTAATTCTCGTCTGTTTCGGGACTTTCATCCTCAGCGAATTCTTCATCGGGATCTAAAATATCCGGTTTGCGATCGGCAGAAAGCTGATTCAGCAGTATCAACATTTTATCGCCCCGTTCCAAAGAATTGTCTTCGAGAAAAATCACTCCCGGCGTCCGGCGCAGTTGCAATCGTTGGCCCAACTGGTTGCGGACGTAGCTAGTAGCAGATTTCAAACCTTCCATAGTTTCAGCCTTTGCCTCATCAGTACCGTAGATGCTGACAAAAATTTTTGTATGCTGAAGGTCTCCCGAAACAATTACATCGGTAACGCTAACCATACCGGCACCTACCCGGTCGTCCTTGATTCCATTCAGCAACATCAGGCTGACTTCCCGTTTAATCATTGAAGCTACACGCTCAATGCGACGACTTGTAGCCATAGAAACTATCCCCTACTTTTAGATCAGCCATTTTCATCCCGATTGACAATTGTAGCGCGATCGGTATCGGGTGTTATGTGCGATCGAGGGAAAAAATGAGAATCAGCACGACACGGATGAACACGAATACACGGAGGATAGTCAAGTTAGCCAATTGTGCAAACAGTCAGATGACTCAAGTCATCCGTGTATCCGTGTTCATCCGTGTTATGCTCTACTTTTTCCCGGCGAGGGGACTGAAACAAAGTAGACCAAGTTTAACTAAACTATAGATTTTAAAATATCTAATATGAATATTCCTAAGTCAATTGTTCGCATTTTTCTAATTCTCCCAAACGGTCAGATTGTGGCACAACTGCGAGATAATATTCTAGGTATTGCAAGTCAAGGGATGCTTTCTACTTTTGGTGGTGGCGTGGACGTTGGAGAAAGTCCAAAGCAGGCAGCGGTGCGAGAACTGGAGGAAGAAACTTGCCTCGAAACCAATTACACAATAGAATTTATCACAACTTTTATACACCAAAAAACCCAAAACAATCAAAAAGTTATACAGGAAAATCACTTGTTTTTGGCTAGGATTAGGAATTGTGAGCAAATAGAAATCAAAGAAGGTGTGGGTTTTGTAGTTTTGAGAAAAGATGTAGATTTTGGGAAAGTCAACGCAGGCGAGGGTACTCAAATGGCTTGGAAATTCTTGCAGGAATATTTAAAATAAAAAGTCATACACAATATTTTTCCTGTGCTGGGACTGAAACATGGAGCAACCCTGCGTTATTATTAGAGCTAGAAGCCATTATTCACAGAGCAACTGAGCCGCCCTACAACGTTCAAATCCCACCGAAAAACTAGACTCATGCGATCGACAACTCTGGAACAACTATCTGCTGCCGAAGCCGAAGCCATCCTAAAATACCTTCCATAACGAATTCGTGCCGCCCTCATCGCCCGTGCTGCTGAGATTGAATATCCGATCGAAATTGTTGTGTCCATGGCAATTGCTAATTTCCTCGATAGCGAAGCACTTGGTTTTGCCGATTGCAAACCGGGGCGCGGCAACTAAAGACTCTGAACTTGAAGTTAATGTCGGTAATTAATGGGCGATCGTTCAATATAAAATCTGGCAAATACGATCGCTTGTCATCATGCCCAATTCTATCCAACAAGAAGCGCGCCAAATTCTCGACACCCTCGCCTTCACCCCATTCGAGCAATGCCAACCCCTCAGCCACAACTTTAATACCATTCCTACCAGAGTAGGTTTATACGCATTTCGGCATTCCTCCGAAGGATTGCTTTACATTGGCAAAGCCAAAAACTTGCGAGACAGACTTCGCAACGGACATAAAGCCTTTCTGTGGGGCTGGCTCGAACGCTACAATCCAGACGAAGTAAGGATTGCCTTCGTCACTCTCAACCAATGGCAAAGACCGGGGTTATCATATGAATTAGAAACCCTCATCCTCCAAGCCAGCAACTCTCCCTACAACGTTAAAATCCCCAGAGAGTTATGAATCAAACAATCGACATGCAACACCTTTCTCCAGAAGCTATTCATCAGTTGGTCGATTATTTGCCTGACTACATAAAAGCTGCCCTCTTGTCCAAGTCCACTGAACTTGAATGTTCTCTCGAAGCCGCGATGGCTACGCCCCGGCTTACGCCTACGAAATGGCAATCTCCAGCTTTTTAGATGAAGAATCCTTTAGTTTTGAGGATTGTCTGCTGGCTAAACGCTTGAAAGATCAGTAAGCCGACGATCTAAAACAATAGAATATAGAGATCCCCCCAGCCCCCCTTAATAATGCAATACGGTTCAGTTAGTGATTAAAAAACCGCTCGCGCTAGGGTTGGGCCCGAGTGAACGAACCCTCCGTTTCACTCCACCCAACATTTTCCCTACAATTTTCCACGGGCCCAAGCGTATTGCCTTAATAATGGGGGAGAAAGAGCGCCCAAAAGGAATAAAACTCATGGAAAAAGAATTTACAATCGGTCAAAAAGTCCGAGTTGTGGCGATGCCGCCTTACGTCAAAACTGCCGAACCGATGCCGATGCTGCGGCCTGCGAATTTAATTGCGATCGGCGCTGAAGGCGTTGTGATCGATCGGCGTCCCGGCAATTATTGGGGAATTCGCTTTGAAAAAGGTGCTTTTCTGTTAGACAGTCAGTACATTGAAGCTGCTATCAGTTGACTGTTGACTGTTGACTGTTGACTGTTGACTGTTGACTGTTGACTGTTGACTGTTGACTGTTTTCATTGGGAAGTGGGCAGTGGACAGTGGGCAGTTGTCATTGGGAATTGGGAATTGGGCAATTCTCCCTCTTCCCTCTTCCTTCTTCCCTCTTCCTTATTCCCTCTTCCTTATTCCCTCTTCCTTATTCCTTCTTCCCTCTTCCCTCTTCCTTCTTCCTTATTCCTTCTTCCTTCTTCCCTCTTCCTTCTTCCTTCTTCCTTCTGTCAACTGTCAACTCTTCAACAAGCCAGCTTCGCCTCAAAAGCCAAAGAATTAACAGGAAACTCCCCCAAAACTTCCTCTAAAATCGGAGATGTGAAGTTACAAGGTTGAGGCTTGCCCAAATGATAACCTTGAGCGTAATCAACTCCAAGTTCATTGAGTTTATCCATAATTGTTTGATTTTCAACATACTCGGCAATAGTTTTAATTCCCATGACGTGAGCAATTTTGGTAATAGCTTCCACCATGGCGACATCAATAGGATTGTCGGCAATATTCTTAATAAAATTGCCGTCAATTTTGAGATAATCAACCGGCAAGCTTTTCAGGTAAGCAAAGGAAGACATCCCGCTGCCGAAGTCGTCCAAGGCAAACTGGCAGCCTAGTTCTTTGAGTTGCCAAATCAAGCTGGCTGCCTTGCTGAGATTACCGATCGCCACGGTTTCGGTAATTTCAAAACAAATTATTTGGGGCGGTATTTGATGGATAGAAAACTGTTCCTGAATAAACTCGATAAACTTTTCTTCGTTGAGGCTGTCTCCAGAAAGGTTGATTGAATAAAGGTTGGGATATTTGCCAAATGACGATGGCAGATCAGACAAAAGAGAGCAAGCAGGGAAGGTAACTATTTTATCGCTGTCTACCGCGGGGTTTTGGACTAATAAATTTGCCGTGAAAATTTTAGATAAATTGCTAAATAAAGTATGAATTACCCAGCGGTCGATCGCGTGCATCAAGTTGTAGCGTTCTGCAGCCGGAATAAACGCCATCGGCGACACTAACTCACCAGTTTCCAACTGGAGGCGCAGGAGGATTTCGCAGTGGGTTCCGGTGGTTGGAGAATTGAGCAAAGGTACGATCGGCTGAGAGAACAAGCAAAAGCGATTCTCTTCTAATGCTTGATTAATTTGCACCACCCACTCGGTTTCACCGTGCTGTTTGATTAATTCTTGATCGCCGGCTTGATAAACCTGTACCCGGTTGCGACCTTTATTTTTAGCAGCGTAGCAGGCCATATCGGCCGCGCTCAAAATCACAGATGTCGAGACTGTTTTGGGATTGATTGCTACCAAACCGATACTGACGCCGATCGAAAAAGTTTTGTCCTGCCAGGCAAAGCGGAAGCCCTGAATGCTTCGCAGCAGCGTTTCAGCAACATTCAATCCTCGTTCGACGGGACGATTGTACAGGAGTACGGCAAATTCATCGCCGCCGAGACGCGCCAAAATATCGGTTTTGTGGATATTGCTTTTAAATAGCTGGCTGACTTGGCGAAGCAGTTCGTCCCCTGCAGCATGACCGGAGGTGTCGTTAACTATTTTGAAGCGATCGAGATCCAGGTAAAGCATTACGTGTTCTTGCCCGTAACCTTGAGCGCCGTGTAGGGCGTGCTCTAGCTGGTACTCAAATTCCCGGCGGTTGACTAATTGCGTCAGGGGGTCATGAGTTGCCTGCCAGGTGAGTTGCCGCGCTTGAGTTCGCACTTGGGTGACATCTCGGAACACAACGACGGCCCCGACAATTTCGCCGCTGCTAGCGTGGATGGGGGCGACGCAGTGGTCGATCGCAAATTCGGTGTTGTTGTGGGCAATCAGCAAATTGTTGCGTCCTTGGTCAACAATCCGACCTTCGGACAAAGCGATTTCGGCGATATTTTCGATCGGCAGCCTGGTAGTTTCGTCAACTATTCTCAGCACGCTGGCGAGGGGCAAACCTTTAGCTTCCGAGGTAGACCAACCCGTGAGTGTTTCGGCAACTGGATTCAGGGTGGAAATACAGCCGTCGGCGTCAGTAGCGATTACGGCATCGCCGATCGATTGTAGAGTAACAAACGCGAGTTCTTTTTCTTCAAAAAATGCTTGTTCCATGCGCTTGCGATCGGTAATATCTCGCTGCACCGACACCCAGTGGGTAACGTTCCCGGAGTTGTCGGCAATGGGTACGCTGTTGAGTTCCACCCAATATGTTGAACCGTCTTTGCGGTAGTTAATCAATTCTAGGCGTAGGGGTTCTCGGCGAGAGAAAGCACGGCGAATTTTATCGACTTGGGTGAGGTCGCTTTCTGGGCCGCGCAAGCAACTGGGGGTTTGTCCGATGATTTCTTCGGGTAGGTAGCCCGTCATTTGGGTAAAAGCTTCGTTGGTATAGATGATGGTGGGGTCGGAGATATCGCTATCTCCGGCATCCATAATCACGATTGCGTCGTTAGCGTTCACTACAGCAGATTCTAAAAGGTGGAGTCTGGCCTCGGCCCTAACGCGGGTAGCAATTTCGCTTTCTAGTCTGGCGTTAGTCAAGCTGAGGGATGCGATCGCTTTTTGCAATTCCCTAGTTCTTTCTGCCACTGAATCGTGCAGAACATCTATCGCCCCGGACATTTCCATCGGGTCAAGTACGCGAAGTATGTTGGTTTGAGTAACTATTCCCAGGAGTTCTCCCTGTTCCCCCGTTACTACTAACCTGCGGACTAAACGCTGGTGCATTTCCTGATGAGCTACCCACAGCGAGTCTTCTTGCTTGAGGCTAAATAAGGGGGTACTCATCACAGTTTGGGCGATCGTTTGCGACAAATCTATATCTAAAGCTTGAAATTCGACAATATCCCGTTCTGTGACTATACCTACTGGAATAGGGAACGGTGAATCCCTCGATAATTCTGTTGATTCAGTAATTACTACGCAGCTAACGCGGTGCTGGGCCATCAACTCAGCTAAACTCCTAACTGACGCGGAGCGAGGTGCTTGAATGACTTGTGCGGTCATTACTTCTTTCACGCGGCGCATTTTTAAGATATTTGCCGGTTTCAGCATGGCTTGGCGAATGCTTTCCGGCGTAATTACTCCTAAGAGTTGACCTTCACTATCCAATATTGGCAAATGCTTAATTCTTCGTTGCCCCAGCAGAATTATGGCGCTGAAAATGTCTTGAGTCTCCGACTGTGTCAGAGTTGCTGCCGGCTGCCTCATCACTTCTGCGATGGTGACACCTTTTAAGTTTTTGCCCGAGGCAATCAAATCTACAAGATCCCTTTCTGTGAAGATTCCTTGCAATTGAGAATGTGGAGCCGAGGGCGAGGATAATTTTAAGAGTGATTTTTCCACGACAAAGACGCAGACACCTGTCGCGTCTCTGAATGCACTCTTAGTGGGGAGATTTGCGATTTCTGTTAGTTGCTGATAGATATCGGTTGGTGGAATGGCTGCGTTTAGAGAGCAACTTGGGCGCCGTTGGCCCATCAGGGTAATTACTTCTGCTAGTGGGGTATCAGGCGCCACTGTCAAGGGGTAGCGGTCAATTACTTGAGCTAAGGTTGGCAAATACTTGGATGAATCGTTTTTGAGCATATTTAATTGAGTTTTGCGATCGCGTGGACTCTGCGACATTCCAAAAAAGTGCTGATTTCCAAGCACTAGGTGGATTTTTACGGCGCTGCTGAGACCTAATTAAAATTTATTGTTAAAAATGCAGCCGAGCTTGGGCTGGGGATCGGTCTTGTGACTGCTTTTCGTCTACCTATAAAGTTATAAGCTTATCTTTATTTTAAATTAAATTTTCTGTCTCGTGACACTTTTACTAAAAACAAGGTATTTTTTGTAAACTTTTTGCGATAAGATCGCAGCTAAAATCATCCATAGCATTGCGAATCATATCCATCTTCAGAAAGACGCATCTGTTGGCGATCCTAGCTAACCTAGAAAAGGTTACTACAAAAAGGCACTGTATTAAGTTCGGCAGTGTTAAGTTTTGCGAAATTATGTTTTGCGAGCTGGTCGAGACCATGTATGCGTTGTTGAGGGCAATCGATATCACAGCCAAGCTGTGAATTAGATCGCAACTTGCGAAAACAACCGTGGTAAGATTGTAGATATCAAGACAAGAACTTGAATACAGAGTCTGTGAGGAAAAGGGATTATGAAACGCAATCTATTAGCCGCTACTTTTTTAATTACTCCCCTACTGTTGGCAGGCCCGGCTCGCGCTGAAAATCCCGCTCACGTCCAACAGTTATTGTCAACAGGGCAATGTTTTCAGTGCGACTTGTCAGGAGCAGATTTAATGGGAGCCCATTTAATTGGTGCTGATTTGAGAGAAGCAAATTTACGAGGAGCAAACCTATATCAGGCCAACCTCGAAGGTGCTGACTTGACGGGTGCTAACTTGACGGGTGCTAACTTAACCCAAGTTTTCCTGACTAATGCCAGTTTAAATGACGCAGACCTCGATCGAGCAAATCTGACCGCCGCCATCATTAACACCACTGACGTATCCGGCGCATCAATGGAAGATATGACCATCACTGAGGCCAAAATCTACAATACCCAAATCGGCGTCGGCGGCAGCTACGACCAGTAAACTCGTTAAAAGAATGGAAAACACCAATTTTGAGGCTAAAAACCCGGTTTCTCTCCAGAAACCGGGTTTTTAGTCTTTTTGTAGGATACCCCGGAGCCTCACATTTTATGTCCTATTTCAAGCGAACAATCTGACGCACCCTACTACTACCGCTAAAAACCCAAATCAACCGCAATTCGGTGCGCGCAAGCAAACCCAGAAAACGCCACCGCATTTAAACCCTGTCCGGGAAACGTGCTGTCACCCACACAATATAAACCAGGCATAGAAGTTCGATTAAACGGCATTCCCAGCAAACCCATTAGCTTCTGTCGCGGAATCGGCCCATAAGTTCCGTCTTCGCGCCCCAAAAAGCGGCGGTGAGAGCGCGCTGTCCCAACTTCCATATAATCCAAACCGGCATCTAAACCGGGAAAAATCTTTTCTAATCTTTCAATAATTCTCCCTGCCGCCTCTTCCTTTTTCTCCTCGTATTCCTGCTGCGAAAGTCCTTCCCACTCTTCTATCCAACTAGAGGTAAAAGCGTGAACGATGTGATATCCTGCGGGAGCTAAATCTGGGTCGAGCGCGGTCGGAATTGACACCAAAACAGTTCCCTCCGGCGCTTCCATTTTGTCCCAATCTTCTAACAAAATGTGGTGGCAGGCAGTACCAGCAGGGATTACGCTTGCTTCCACTCCCAAATGCAAACTCAAGAAACTGGGGGCTTTTTGATAGCGCTGCTGCCATTTCTTTTCGCTAGCTGGCATCTCTTCTGCGGGCAGCAATTTCTCAAAAGTATCCCAGCGCGTGGCGTTAGAAACTATGCGCTTGGCGCGGTAAACTTCGCCGGTTGCTAGCTCAACTCCGACAGCGCGGCCGTTTTCTGTGATAATTTTTTTCGCTTTAGCTTTGTATTGAATTTGCCCGCCACATTTTTCTAATCCTTCTACTAATTTTTGGGCGATTTGACCGACTCCGCCTTTGGGATAATTTATGCCACCGTAATGTCTGTCGGAAAATACCATTCCGGCGTTAATCATCGGTGTTAAGTCGGCAGGTACTACAGACCAGTAGTAGCATTCCATGTCGATAAATTTCAGCAAAGTAGGGTCTTTGATGTAGCGCCGCGCAATGTCGCCAGTATTTTGAGGCAGATATTTTACTAATCCCAAACAGGCTAAAGGATTCTGAAAAAAGACTCGAACCAGATATCCGGGTTCTTCTAGAGATAGCAATTCCATGCCGTTGAGGCAGTTGAAGACGCTCCAGCATTCGCCGTAAAATTTGTGGATTCCTTCGCGTTCGTGAGGGAACCTGTCAGTTAATTCTTGCAAGTATTTGTCATAAGCCTGGGGAACTTCAAGTTCCAAGCCGCTGGGTAAGTGATAGTGAAGCTGTACGGGGTCGGGAATCGTTTCTAAGGTGACGTTGACTGCTTTCAGAGCGCGGGTGAGGAGGTTGGTGGTGCCACGCTGTCCGAAACCAAAAATCATGGAGGCGCCGACATCGAATCTGTAGCCTTCTCGATCGAAATATCCAGCGCTACCCCCCGGAATTGTATAGCTTTCGAGCACTAAAACTTTGGCTTTCTTAGCGGCTAGCTGGGTGGCTGTCACGAGTCCACCAATGCCGGAACCGATGACAATCACATCAAACTCTTGCTGTGTAGGGCGGGAGTTGGGAGAAAATAACTGGGATTGGGTAGGAGCTGACATTAGCTGAAAAATCTTAATAATTTCTATAATATTACAGTCGATCGCTCTAGAAGAAAGAAGGCACGACACTGATTTTGACACCGATACACGGATTAATTATTCATCGTCAGGCATTCGTCATTCCTTCTTCCCTATTCCCTCTCTCTTATCCCAACACCCGATGCCCCAGCTTAAAAAAAAATGCGGGAACAGTCTACCATTGCCGACTGCCCCCGTCTGCAGATCCTTTGAGAGGAGAACACTAAAAATTACTATAGCCTTGTTGCTAATTAATATCAATACTATTAGAAATATATTTCAATAAGCTGATGGAGGTCGATCGGCGAATGGGTTCTAACTCAATCTCTGGCTTGTATGCGCCCTCAAGGATGTGATAAGTTGCACAGAGCGATCGATCGCCCGTTGGCGAAGCCCTCAAGGACGATCGACCGCACCGCCTAAAATCCCTCAAACCTAGCAATTTCCCCAATTTTCTAATGTCCCTGCAACTGCGCGTTTACGTTCCTCCGCATCCGTTAATTAAACACTGGCTGGCTGTAGCCCGCGACGCCGCCACCCCCTCGGTACTTTTTCGTTCTGCGATGACAGAATTGGGAAGGTGGCTGGCTTACGAGGCAATTCGAGAATGGCTGCCGACAGTGGAAACAACGGTGCAGACGCCTTTGGCACAATGTCCGGCGACTTTTATCAACCCGGAAGCTCCGTTAGTTGTGGTACCGATTTTGCGGGCGGGTTTGTCACTGCTGGAAGGAATTCAGACGGTTGTGCCGCTGGCTTCGGTTTACCACCTCGGCATGGCAAGGAATGAAGAGACGCTGGAACCGACTTGTTATTTGAACAAGTTGCCGGCGCAGTTTAACCCGGAAACGCGGGTGATAATTAGCGAGCCGATGCTGGCGACTGGCGGCACGATTATAGCGACAATGCAGGAATTGACGAAGCGGGGAATTGACCCCAACTTGATTCGGATTATCTCTGTGGTGGCTGCTCCTCCGGCTTTGAAGAGGCTGAGTGCAGAGTACCCGAGTTTGATGATTTACACGGCAACGATCGACGAAATAGTTAACGAACAGGGCTTTATTGTACCTGGTTTGGGAGATGCGGGCGATCGAACTTACGGCACATGAACCCGTCAGTCAGTCAATTTTAGATTTTAGATCTTAGATTGACTCGACAGATAAATCCGAGGGCTGGTATCCCTTTTTGGGTGCCGTGAGTTGTTCCAGGAATCAGTTGCTGAAAGCTCGGGGGAAAAAGATGACCCTGGTTTGGTAAAAGCAGGCACAGAGAGAGTTAGAATCAAAAGTACAAGTCAAAAATCAATAGCGTTTAGCACTCATTGCCCGTGAAACTTGATTCTGTTCCGCCAAGCTTGTCTGCTTCTGACTCCGTAAACCTCAATTATGATTTGCCACAACAGGTACAACTACAAATAAAAGAGGTTACTGAGATTTGTGCTGCTTTAACGCCGGAGCCCGCTGAACTCTCAGTGACTGTAAATCCCGATATTTGTCAGGAAGAAAAGAAACTGAAGTCGAAGCAGTGGGCAATTTTTGCTTCGACTTTTGCAACTATTTTTTTGGCTGAAATTGGAGACAAAACTCAGCTTGCAATTTTGCTGATGACGGCTGAATCTCGAAATCCTTGGATCGTTTTTGCGGGTGCGGGTTCGGCTTTGATAGCAACCAGTTTGCTGGGAGTGTTGCTGGGAAGGTGGCTGGCTAGTCGGATTGCTCCGAGAACTTTGGAGAGAGCAGCAGGAGTGATTTTGCTGGCGATTTCGGCGGTTCTGCTGTGGGAAGTGCTGGGTTAATTGTCTGCCTGTCGGTATGTCCTAGATTTCTACAATAGCTAACTAAGAACTAAAAAAACATGGACTGGCAACTTTTGGGACTAAGTTTTATTACAGTTTTTTTGTCAGAATTGGGAGACAAAAGTCAATTAGCTGCGATCGCCCTGGGCAGTAGTTGTAACTCGCCGCGGGCTGTATTTTTCGGTACGGCGTCGGCGCTGCTGCTGGCGAGTTTAATCGGCGTCGCGATCGGCTTGGGCACGGCAGAGGTGTTGCCTGAGCGACTGGTAAAGGCTGTCGCGGCGATCGGATTTGCGGTGATGGGCTTGCGCCTGCTGTGGCCAAAAGCAGATTTACCCGAAGCATCCGAGTAGGGCGTGCCCTCAGTCTATATTATTCCGCTCTCTCTTCTCTTTATCTGCGTGAATCAGCGTCAATCCATTCTCATCTGCGGTTCAGAAATTATCTTTTTTTAACCGCAGATGAGGGCAGATCAACACAGATTAACGCCGATGAATATCAAATCCGGTGTTTGCGATCGCTAAAATTTAAAAAATTAGCGGGGGGCGTGAATTCACGCCCCCCGCCGCTGCAGGTTGAGTTTTTTTTCTCAACTCAACCTCTGAGCCTTGTGTCGATTAAACTTGGTTTTGGTAGCACCAGCCCAGCAGCGTACCGGCGACAGCCAACTTCAGCGCTTCCAAGCCAAAATACCCTTGGTGCAGTAGATTCATCCCGGCGGGTACTTCTGCTGCGTCCGCGAACAGATTTAGGTGCATTCCCAAGGCGCTCATTTGGGGCGTCAGGGCGTAGGTGTCAATCAGGGCGATCGCCAGAAGTACCAATGATAATATGATTGCTGTGCGGCTGCGTTTGCCGAAGTCACCGACTAAATTGCTCAAAACCATCACACCCGTTGCCACCAGACCCGCACAGATTAACTCAACGCGGTTGAATCCCCAGAACATTAAATTTCCGGCCGTTGCAAACTCGGGAGATGTCGTCATGCCAGATACGTAGAGACTGGGCATAATTACTAGATCCAAAATCAGGCTACCGCTGAGCCAGAAAATTAAGGCCACCATGACAATTGCTTGCCAGCGGGGTTTGATTGATTCCACTCTCGATGTTGTAATAGCTGTCATATAATTAGACCCTCTAAAATTTTCTTCTGCCTTTTCTAGAGTTTAACTAACTTTTTTCTAAAATTCTGTTAAGTATTTTTAAATTAATGGTAACTTTTGTGTAACAGACCCTGAAGAATTGTTAAGCTAACTTATGTTTTTCATCACCTCCGTTAACTAACTAATACTAATTCCGAAAAAGTACGGAATAAATTAAGAATTACTCACAGGACTTACGCACTGCGACAAAAGACATCGGTTTTTGACCATGATTAAAGGCGATAACGTATGTTCATAAAAAAAACCGGGTTTCTGCGTCAAGGACTAACTCCTAATTTAAGTGTATATGCCTAAACTTCAATTATCATCTTGGTGGCCCCGTCTTCCCCCTCAAGTCTGGATTCTTGCCGCAGGCAGATTCCTCTCACAAACCGGCACCGGTTTTACTTTATTTTACGCGCCGATATTTTTTGTCGATCGCGTGGGTTTATCTGCTACTGCTGTTGGGATTGGTTTGGGTAGCGGTTCAGTTTCGGGAATATTCGGCAGAATTTTGGGCGGTTCTTTTTGTGATTCCAAATTTTGGGGAAGGCGACGAACTTTACTGCTGGCGGCAATAATAGCGGCGGCGGCTTCTTTTGTACTGGCGGCGACTAATGATTTCGTTGGCTTAGTTGCGGGTAATTTACTGATGGGTTTTGGCGTGGGTTTGTATTGGCCTCCAACCGAGACGATGGTGGCGGATTTAACTGAGGGCGAACAGCGACAGGAAGCTTTTGCTTTGACGCGGCTGGCTGATAATTTGGGTTTGCAAGTTGGGATTATTTTAGGTGGTTTGTTGATTGCGGTAACGGGGAATTATCGATCGCTCTTTATTATTGATGGTATCTCGTTTTTAGTGCTGTTTGCGGTGGTGGCGATCGCGATCGCCGAAACCTACAAACCAGCTAATCCAGCGAATAGAGGCAAAAAACATCGGGAAAATGGCTGGATTGTGGCGCTGAGCGATCCAAGTCTTCTAGTTTATGCTTTAGTAAATACCCTGTTCACATTATATATTTCCCAAATCCAAACCACAATGCCGCTGTACTTTAGCAAGTTTGTCGCCGTGGGGGCGGGAACAGGCTTTTCAACAGGTACAATTACGGTTTTGTTTGCTTTTAGCACGTTTTTAACTGTTGCTTTGCAACTGCCAATTGTTAAAGCTTTGAAACGGTTTTCCTATCCGAAAGCTTTGATGATTTCTGCGCTGCTGTGGGGAATGGGATTTATTGCGATCGGCTTGACGGGAATGGCTACAACTGGCAATCTATTTTTAGCTGTTTTAGGCTTGAGTTTTTTGTCAGTTGCGACTGTTGCTTATACGCCTTTTGCTTCGGCTTTGGTGGTGGATTTAGCACCAGAGTCTTTGCGTGGCGTGTATTTAGCGGTTAATTCTCAGTGTTGGGCGATCGGCTATTTAATCGGGCCGCCGCTGGGCGGTTTGGCTTTGGATAGAGGTAAATGGGCGGCGGATAATTTTTGGTTGGGTTTGGCTTTGAGTGTAGGCGCGGCTATTTTTATTTTGCAAAAGCTCGATCGAATGTTGAAAAATAGCAGTCATTAGTTATTAGTCATTAGTTATTAGTCATTAGTCATTTGTTGCTGCTACCAATGCCCAATGCCCAATGCCCAATGCCCAATGCCCAATGCCCAATGCCCAATGCCCAATGCCCAATGCCCAATGCCCAATAACCAATAACTAATTTATTTTCGTCGATCGCCCAATTTGCGGTAAACTTCTCTCAAATCAACTTGATGGTGAGCGATCGCAACCAAAGCGTGATAAAATAAATCCGCAACTTCTCCAGCAATTCCATCTTTGTCGTCATCTTTGCAAGCCATTACAACTTCCGCCGATTCTTCGCCAATCTTTTTGAGAATCTTGTTGTCGCCGCCCTCGAACAACTTGCAAGTATAAGAACTTTCGTTAGGATGGTCGCGGCGATCGCAAATTACCGCAAATAATTGAGATAACATATCCCCCGGCGGCGGTGAAATTTCCCCATCAACTTGGTGAAAACAACTTCTTTCTCCTGTGTGACAAGCAATATCTCCAACTTGTTCGACAGTGACTAGCAAAGCATCACTATCGCAGTCGTAACGCAGCCCTTTGACATTTTGAACGTGTCCCGAAGTCGCGCCTTTTGGCCACAATTCGGAACGCGATCGACTCCAGAACCAAGTTTGCCCGGTAGAGAGCGTTTTTTGCAGCGACTCCCGATTCATCCAGGCCATCATTAACACCGTACCGTCCAAATAATCTTGGACGATCGCAGGCACTAAACCGCGATCGTCGTAACGAATCTTTTCAATTGGGATCGATCGGCTCAAACTTGATAAATCAGTAGTAGACATAATTTTATTTCAACTTGGTAAGATAGATTAACGCTTTCCTGTCGGAGATTTTTTTTATTAACCGCAGAGAACGCAGAGGAGGGAGAGGAAGAGAGAAGATTGAGCAACTGATGGCTAAATTGTCAAGAACTATTTTACAAAAAATTACATTTTAGGGCGATTCCCTACGGGATAGCTTCGCTTCACGGTGCTAGTGCGACAAAGCCCGAAAAACCCAAGCTAGTATTGCTACTGATTGGTTTGTACCCTAAAATTTACTAGAATAGTTTCCTTGAATCGACCTAACCTTTATGTTGAACTGGCTATAAAATTATTCTACCAACAACAGACGTTCACTAAGGAGAAAACATTGGTTTCCACAACCTTGAAAACGACCAAATCAGAAGAAATTTTCGCCGCCGCCCAGAAGTTGATGCCAGGTGGCGTCAGTTCCCCCGTGCGCGCCTTCAAATCCGTAGGCGGACAGCCCATCGTCTTTGACAGGGTAAAAGGAGCCTACATTTGGGATGTTGACGAAAACCAATACATTGACTATGTAGGCACTTGGGGCCCAGCCATCTGTGGCCACGCCCACCCGGAAGTCATCAAAGCCCTGCACGAATCTTTAGAAAAAGGTACGAGTTTCGGCGCACCATCGCTGTTGGAAAACGTACTCGCCGAAATGGTCATCGATGCCGTTCCCAGCATTGAAATGGTGCGATTTGTCAACTCCGGCACCGAAGCCTGTATGGCCGTTTTGCGGCTGATGCGAGCTTTCACCGGACGCGATAAACTGATTAAATTTGAAGGCTGCTATCACGGACACGCCGATATGTTCTTGGTAAAAGCCGGTTCCGGCGTCGCAACTCTGGGCCTTCCTGACTCTCCGGGCGTCCCGAAATCCGTTACTGCCAATACCCTCAACGCTCCCTACAATGACTTAGAAGCAGTAAAAGCTTTATTTGCCGAAAATCCCGGCGAGATAGCAGGCGTAATTCTCGAACCAGTGGTGGGGAATGCCGGTTTTATTACCCCGGATGCAGGTTTTCTCGAAGGTTTGCGGGAAATTACTAAAGATAACGGTGCTTTGTTAGTTTTTGATGAAGTAATGACCGGTTTCCGCATCGCCTACGGCGGAGCTCAGGAAAGATTCGGTGTCACCCCGGATTTGACTACTTTGGGTAAAGTTATCGGTGGCGGTTTGCCGGTGGGTGCTTACGGGGGAAGGCGGGATATTATGGGGATGGTGGCTCCTGCTGGGCCGATGTATCAAGCGGGTACGCTTTCGGGAAATCCTTTGGCGATGACTGCTGGGATTAAGACTTTGGAATTGCTGCAAAAACCCGGCACTTACGAACAGTTGGATAAGATTACTAAAAAACTGTCTGACGGATTGCTAAAAATTGCTAAGGAAGCGGGACACGCGGTTTGGGGCGGGCAAATTAGCGGGATGTTTGGCTTGTTTTTTGCGGCTGGCCCGGTTCACAATTACGAGGATGCGAAGAAGTCGGATTTGACGAAGTTCAGCCGCTTTCACCGGGGAATGTTGGAGCACGGAATTTATCTTGCTCCTTCGCAGTTTGAGGCGGGATTTACTTCTTTGGCTCATACTGAAGAAGATGTCGATCGAACTTTGGCTGCTGCGCGTGAAGTGATGGCAAGTATTTGTGCGATTCGTTGAAACGTGAATCACGGTAAACAATCCGTACATAGCGTTTCCAGCCACAAGGCTGAACTCTCGGTCTGATAAGGGTGTAAGCCCCTTCTGCCAGACTCAGGTATGACTCCCTACCTGCCCACACCGACCAAGCTCGATTCTTGGAGAGTGAAGCTGGGAACAGGACGCAATCAGACACTTAATGTGAGGTGACACTGGCGTTAATGGGGAGTTCCGACGGTGAAAACAGAGCCTGAAAAAGTAACTTATGCCAGAGCGGGACGCATACCAAATCCTCGACTCCACTGGAGTTCATTCCCGCCGAATCCAGATACAGTATCGGCAAGAGTCTAGGGAATCCAGTAGTTAAATTGGCTCCACCTAAAGGAACAATCAATCTAACCGAGGGAACGAAGAAAAACGAATTGAGGGTCAAGGGGAAGTCGAACCCCAAGTAGGCTAGACGAGCAGCGGAACCCCCTCCGTTCGGGTAGGACAGACCGTAATTGGTCGTTCGGTGTTCAGAAAACATAAGTTAGAGCAGAGCATGATTAGACACAACAGCAATGTTAGTGAATCTTGGAAGACGTTACCTTGGAAGAAATTCCGAAGGGACTTATTTCGCCTACAAAAACGAGTGTTTAAAGCGATTCAGGTTGGAGACAAGCAGAAAGCGAAGTCCCTTCAAAAGCTAATTCTGAAATCTCGGGCTGCAAGAATGTTGGCAATACGTCAAGTAACTCAACTAAATGCTGGCAAAAAGACTGCGGGAATCGATGGAAAAGCCTCACTCACATTTGAGGAAAGGTTCGCTCTGAGTGAAGAACTCAAAGTCAAAAGTAACAACTGGAAACATCAGAAGTTACGCTCAATACCAATCCCAAAAAAGGATGGGAGTACCCGCCTCCTCAAGATACCGACTATCGCCGATAGAGCGTGGCAATGCCTCGCGAAATACGCGCTAGAGCCAGCACATGAAGCAACTTTCCACGCCATGAGTTATGGATTTAGAACAGGAAGGTCGGCGCACGACGCACAAAAAATTCTGTTCAACAATCTACGCTCCTTCTGCAATGGAATAGAAAAACGGGTTATCGAGCTCGATATCGAAAAATGCTTTGACAGGATAAGCCACGCCAGCATAATGGAACGACTCATCGCCCCAAGAGGCATCAAGACCGGAATCTTCCGCTGTCTGAAAGCAGGAGTCAATCCAGAATTCCCAGAACAAGGAACCCCGCAAGGGGGCGTGGTAAGTCCATTACTAGCCAATATCGCTCTCAATGGGATTGAGGAAATACATCAATCAGTTCGCTATGCGGATGACATGGTAATAATTCTGAAACCTAAAGATGATGGGAAGGCAATACTTGAGAAAGTCAGCGAATTTCTGGCAGAACGAGGCATGAAGGTTAGTGAAAAGAAAACTAAGCTAACGGCTACGACAGATGGGTTTGACTTCCTCGGTTGGCATTTCAAAGTGCAGAACAACGGGAAATTTAGATGCGTTCCATCAGCGGACAACTTTAAAGCGTTCCGTCAGAAGGTAAAACACATCGTTAACAACTCGAATTATGGTGCTACGGTCAAAGCTGAGAAATTAGCCCCCGTGGTTAGAGGCTGGAGAAATTACCACCGCTACTGTAAGTTGGAAGGGTCACGGTTATCACTGTGGTTCATCCAAAATAGAGCCTTCAAGGTATTCAACAAGGAATCGAAACAATCTCGCGACACCAGCAAGAAACTGCTTGATAAAGCATTCCCGACGGTTCCTTACTCCGAAAACAAATTTGTCAATGTCAAAGGGGAGAAATCTCCCTATGACGGAGATATAGCCTACTGGAGTGAACGTAACAGCAAGCTCTATAACGGCGAAACCTCTAAAGCTTTAAAACGGCAAAACCATAAATGTGGAAAATGTGGCTTAAAAATGCTAGGCGATGAAAAGGTGCATCTACATCATGTAGACAGAAACCATAGTAATTGGAAAATAAACAACCTTCTAGCGGTTCACGAAAGCTGCCACGACTATATCCACATGAGCAAAGGCGCAAGCCAAGGACATCGGGAGCTGGGTGCGGTGAAAGTCGCACGCCCAGATCTAACTGAGAGGGGCGGGGAATAATATCCCCCCTCGACTCAACCAGTTTAGTTCGTAGTCAGCACTTGAGTCCTTAAAACTTAGGGATGAACGGTTAAAGTCCTTGCTGTTTTTTGCAGTAAGGACTTTAATTTTTCTTTCTGATATGATGTCCGGCAAATCTACCATCTTAGTTTGCTTGAGTTTTGTCCGATTATTCTGTAGTAATATTACCTCCCGGACTGAGTGCAGACGGCGGAGTTCAGGTGAAAACGACGCCTAAAAATAGAGAGTGTTAAGTTTCTTTCTAAAAAAGCTCCACCCTGTTTAAGGGGTGGTAGAGTCGAGAGAAATTAGTGGTTTCAGCCATCTGCATCCCTCACATTCATTTGAAAGTTAGCAAGGGGAAATAAAAAAGTATGGTTAACCATCAAGAAATCCAGCAAGATTTAATCAACTACATGTTCCGTCGCGATGATGCAGGAAAGCTCGATGGAATGAGGTGTCTGACATTGTGGTTTGGGAAAAGTCAAGATACTGATAACCAAATCCGCAAACAATATGGAGACTTAGTATCGAGCGCGATCGCAGGTAAACTCGACCATTGGATGGAAACCCCTCGCGGTTGCGTTGCCTTGATGATCCTACTGGATCAGTTTCCTCGTAATCTCTACCGCCATACTGTCCATATGTACGATGGGGACAAAAAAGCAATGCAAATTGTCGCTCAGGGGCATAACTGGCAAGAGTCGCTAACCCCAGAAGAGTGCCTGTTTGTTCCCTGTTTGATTCTGACCCACCAGGAAAATCTTGATGCTCAGAAACAGTGTGTGAGCTATTACGAGAAAATTGAGCCGCATTTGCACTCAGAATTCCGTATCTTCCGCACCATCTTTGAGGAGCATCTGAAAATCATCAACATTTGCGGTGTCTTCCCGCATCGGGATCACTATTATGGACGAGAAACCTCCGAAGCAGGACGGATGCTGATGGAAGATTCAACGCTGCGCTTTGATTTACCTCTGATTGCCGAAAACGGCAGTGTGCGGTTTGGTACCGATTCAAGTCGGCTTTGGAAAGCGACAGGGCATGTTTTCGATGTCCTCGAACGGTTAGATTATCTCTCCACTCAGCGCCAAGCTGGTGTCGCGAACTCCCTCAATATTGACTGGATGAGCGATGAGCAAATGGCTTTTTGTAAAGACACCTTTAGAAAATTTGATAAAGACGGCAGCAATACCATGTCTTCTAAAGAACTGGGTGCTGTATTGAAAACCGTTGGTCGCCCCTATTCTCCCGAACGAGTTCAAGAAGCGATGGACATCATTACAGGTCGTTCCAATAGTAACAGCATCAGCTTTGAGGAGTTTGCTACCTTGCTGCAATCGGATCTAATGGACGATGGGGATAAACGCCTTTTAGAACGTTTTAAACTGTTTGATGTAGATGGTTCTGGTGAGATTAATCTAGAGGAGTTGAAAATTTGCATTCGCAGCCTTGATTCTTTGGTCACGAGTGCTGAGATTAACGATATGCTAAAGCGAGCAGATACCGACGGTGATGGACAAGTTAGTTATAAAGAGTTCTACCAACTTTTTCACACTCTCAAATCTCACGCAAGTGAGGCATCAATCTAATGAGACATCTTGCACTCAGCACTGGCAACAGCCTTTTATATTGCTCCTTTTTTCTTCTTTAGTCCTGAATGCAAAGACTCTACTTGTAGGGTGCGCCCATAAGCACCTTACAAGTCAGGGCTATTTCGTTCTAGACAGTAGGCCGGGTTTAGGTTTAGAGTTTAGAAGTCGGATTCACCCTAACTTATGATTTATGAGTTCGCTAGCAATTGTAGAAGCATTTTCGGAATTACCCGACCCACGGCGTGGAGCGGGCTGTCGTCATGAGTATGCGGTCTGTTTAGCGTTATTTACCCTGGCGATTAGCGCAGGATGTGGTGGTTTTCTAGCCATCGGGGATTGGTTAAAGGCTTACCGCGAACCTCTGATTGCGCTGTTTGGGTTCCCGAAGCATGGGATTCCTTCCTACAGTACGCTTCGTCGGACGTTACTGGACTTGGATTATCAATCCTATGGCGCTTGCGTCGCTTCTTTCTGCAAAATTGAACCGAAAAGAGGTGAAACCATGGCCTTAGATGGAAAAGTCCTCCGTGGCTCTTACAACATTGAAACGGGTGATAATCGGACCCCATCCCATCCAGCGATTCAATTGGTGACGGTCTACTTGGTCGAACGAGGACTGATTTTAACTCCCCAACAAGTGGATTGTAAAACCAATGAAATCAAAGCGATTCCACCCGTTTTGGAAGCCTTGGCCCAACGGGGAGTCGTTTTTGACGAAGATGCCTTGAATACTCAAAAAAAACTTGTGAGCTAATTATTGAGTCTGGGAATGACTATCTCGGTGCCTTAAAAGGGAATCACAGCCATTTTCATAAGCAAATTAAGGAGAAATTTCAATCAGAATCCCATATTAATACCGTTGAAACGGGCCACGGACGAGTGGAACGACGAAGTGTGAGTTTGTGGACAGGCTGGCATGGACTATCGGAGAGCGAAGACTGGGCCGGACTACGAAGTATCATTCGAGTCACGAGTTATCGACACCTATTAAAAGGTGAATATATTCAAATTAAGAAGCCTGAAACCAGGTACTACATTAGTTCATTGGATGAAACGGTGGAACAATTTGCAACTAGAATTCGCGATTACTGGGGCGTTGAAAATAAGGTTCACTATGTCCGAGATGTGACTCAAAGAGAAGATGCTTCTAGAGTTCGAGTCGGCGAGCTCCCGGCCATTTTTGCAATTGCTCGTAATTTAGCACTCAATCTTTATCGAGAAGCTGGAGAAACAAATATGGCACAGGCACAACGGCTCGCGGGCTATGGTCTAGACGTTTTGAAGAAGCTGTTTAGAATGAAATAGCCCTGCCTTACAAGTATATAGCAATCCTAAATCATTTGCATAATTATTGTAGGGGCAATCCCACGCCCGGTTGCCCGATAGATAGGGGGGTAGGCACGGGGAGTAGGGGTAGCACTACCCCTACAAATTTATCTGAATCATTTAGGATTGCTATAGATAGTGTAAAAATTGACTCATTGCGTAAGTCCTGTTCTTCCTTCTTCCTAAATCAATCATTAATAAATTCACCTTCACAGATAATCGATTCTCTGTTCTCCAAATCTTCTTGATTCCATACCGCGTTTAATGCTGCGGAACTTAAGGAAGTTGACATCGTATTTAATGTTGTGTTGTAGTATTCGGCAGCATTATTAAGTTCTACCTGCGGCGCTTCCTTGAAGTATGAATTAATATCAGGCGTGCACCGCTGGGCTTGGTAGTATACATAAGCTTCAGCATTAATGCACATTACGTGGTAAAAATCCTTATTTGCTGCCGCAACATCTCCAAGTTTATACAGCGCTAAACCCCGGTTGAGATAAGCTTTAACATAGTTCGGATCGAGTCTTACTGCTTGGTCAAAGTCTTCAATTGCAAGCTGCATTTGTTTTAATTTATAGCGAACGCAACCTCTGTTATAATACGCATAAACATTTTGTGGATCGATGGCGAGTGCAATGTTGTAATCGGCCATCGCCTGCGTATTGTCTCCTAGTTGGTGGTAACAGAGACCTCGATTTATGTAAGCTTTGATATATTTAGGATTCAACCGCAGCGTTTCGTTAAAGTTTTCCGTTGCTGCCTCTTTTTCTCCCAAAAGGTAGTAAGCGCGCCCCCGGTTGTAATAGGTTTTATAATTGTTGGAATTGATAGATAGAGCTCGATTGTAGTCTTCTATTGCTTCTTCGTAGTTTCCTAAATTAGCAAGTACAAGTCCCCGGTTGTTGTAGATAGCGTGGCTGTTAGGCTTATTTGCTAAAGCACAGTTTAGATCGTCAATGGCTTTTTCGTGTTCTCCGAGATGACGCCAAGCATTGCCTCGATTCAAGTAAGCCTCGAAGAAATTAGGATTGATATCTAGGGCTTGGCTGAGGTCTGCGATCGCTTTTTGGTAGTCTTTCATGTAATAGTAAACCAAGCCGCGATTGTTATAGGCTTTGGCATCGGCGGGATTGACTTGCAGTATCTGATCGAAGTCCTCAAGTGCCGCTTCATAGTTTCCTTTCTTGGCGCTGTGCAAACCGCGCTTGTAAAATTGTTTGAGGTTCATAGGTCAACTTTCAGGAGTGCTTGATTCTGGGGGTTGATTCCTTTGCAGTCAGTTTTTCGTTGAACAACTGTTAAACTTCTCTTTTTTTGCCACCCGTTATTAGATTACCCTCAAATTGATTGTAGCCTATCTACCGGAAACAGGATTTTAGGTTCATTTTAACAGCTCTTCGAGCTTCTGGAGACCATCACTACGTCGGCTTGATTTACTTTACCAGTTCGATTATTGACTATCTTGAGTTTCAGTAAAAAGTCTGATTTTAGTCGAGCCCCTGTTTCCCATTCTCGGGCTGCGATCGAAGCGATAGTACAACTTGGTATCAATTGTTGCACTTATTTTCTAAGTGTAAACTTTAGATATTTTTAACAAACTCGCTATGAATAACCAACATCAAACTCTAAAACGCCGACATAGTGGATTAGAAACTCGATCGATAAATTGTTGGTGTGCAGCAATGCCGGCAGCATAAGTCGTTTTGTTGCCTGCAATCTTGATTGATACAGTTCCTCCACAACAACTGTTGCTTGTGCGCCCCCTAGCAGGCAGAGTGTTTAAGTGTGTATGCTCTAAATCAGGAACGCTGTCCGCACATTTTTTTGATAGTTGAGTACATAAAATATGAGCCATTGGCACAGAAGAAACTACACCTTCTACTATGTCTTCGCGGGGATTTCCAAATCTCCCCCGAGCGATCGAGAATACTACTAGATTAGGTTTGACTAAATCGCACAACTGCTGAGCAAATGCTTTGCCATCTGCACCGCCCGGTTTACCTCCATGATGTGGAAAAACCAAGATGTCAGCTTTCAAATCACTTCTTTCCTTTAGAAGTTGATCTAATCCAACTTGGTCAATATCAGCACCTAATATAGCCACCCTATGAGAATCGTGAACCAGACCAACAACAGCCGATGTCGAGTTTGGATTCAACCGACGCTCGTCCACAGTTCTACCTACCCCACCAACCAGAGCTAATTCAGGAGTTGGGGCAAGAATTTCTACCAGAACTTGACCCACATTCAACTGACCTGTTTTTGTTGTTGTCAGTTCAGTTGAAACTACTGTGCCTAAACGTAGTCGTGCATCTTTTAAAGCAATAAGTAAGTCATTCCAAATTTCAGTTTCTCTGCATAAATCTGGGTTTAAATGTACATTGTTAATTTTTATTGTTTCATTTGAAAGTAGGTTAATTATCCCTGCAATGTGGTCAGCATCAGCATGGGAAATTAAAATGTGTGAAATTTCTTTAATAGATAGATTTTCCAGTGTTTCTATCAAAGTAACGCCCTGCGGACAGTCAATAATTATTACGCCATTTGTATCTCGCAAAATAGCACAATTTCCATGACCAACATCTAAAATTATAAGTTCAGGTAAGCTCATCATTATCATCTAGCTCAGGTGCTAACTGGAATTTCTCAAAATAAATATCCTCAGATTTATCAGCTCCTATATTAACATGAGCAAATAAACGGACACCTCCTTTTAGGGCGTCCTGTCGAATTTCTTCGGGAATAAGCACAGCCGGAAAACGAACAGCCTCATGGGGATTCCAACCAGGAACTATTGCATCTAGAACATCTTCCCCAGATTCTGTATCAGTATTGGTGATTCTTACTAGCGTTCTATGAGGTTTTCTGTTACTGGGGACTTGACCCCTAAGTTCTAAAACACAGTTTTCAATTCCTTGTTTTATAGTCGCAGCATTGGCTTCATCCCGACTCAAAAGCACGGGAATTTTGCGCCGCGACTTTCTAATAGAGACATTGGCATCTATTGCAGTGTACTGAGTGATGAGAATAGATGGAATTTTTCGATCGTACAATTCGGCTACTAATGTCGCTCCAGAAAAATTAGTCCGCCCATAATTAGCCAAGCGATGGTCGCACAAGGCACCTTGAGCATTTTTCTCAATATGCGATGCAAGTACATCGACTTCTCTGAAAAAGTCATCGACTATAAAAGATTCAAAACCCGCCTCCTCTACATCCCACCCAGTCACCTTAGCTAAGTCTTGTTCATCATCAACTATTGCTATTTTCTTAAGTAAAATTTGTGCATTCATTACAGTTAACTCCCAGAAAGCGGTAATTCTACAGCAAACTCAGCTCCTCCCAATTCGCCATTCGCGATCGCGCGTACTTTCCCTCTCATATCTTTAACAGAATCTTTGACAATTGTCAAGCCAAAACCTGTACCACCAGTTGTAGTCGTGATACCGGGCAACCAAATTTCATCTAGTTCAATATCCTTGATTCCCAAACCATTATCTAAGACTTTTAGCCGCACGTTATTCCCTAAAATTTCAGTGCTGATAATTATTTGCCGTCCTTGATTGCGTGCGCCCTCAACCTGGAAAGCATTAATAGTATTTGTCAGCAGATTTGTCAGAATGGCTTCTACCAGAGCAATGCTGCCCCTGATGTGGGGTATTTGATTAACTTTTATTGTTTTTATTTCTATTTTAGATTCTTCAAAAAAAGGTTGGAACAGTTCAACTGTATCGTCAATAACCCTGTGGACATCTATCACACCAGAGCGACGCTTTTCTCGTTTTAATAAATGCAGCGGAAAATTAGCAAAACGCTTCCAAGAACTACTGGCTCGATAAAGCATTTCTACAGGTTCTTTCAGAGACTCTATATATGCCTCGTCACTCAGTAGTTGTTTTCCTTTACTTTCTATTCTCTGAGCTAATTTCTGGATTAGAGTGACAGGTTTACTAGATTCGTGAGCAAAAACTGCTGCCGTTGTTCCCGCTGTAGCCAAACTGCGATAGAGATGAAGGTCATCGCGCAATGCTTTTATTTCTCGCTCTTTTGCAGTTTCATACTCTTTAACTACATTCTGCACGATCGCCAGATTTTCTTGCGGTACTGCTTCTTCGATCGCTTTTTCAAGACGTATTTTGACATCCTGAACATCTTGACTAGATTCTTGCTTGATGTCCTCTCGTTTCTTTTCTGTTTCTTTCAACCGCTCTTTAGCCATCCATTCCAACACATCGATAGCAAAGCGTCTCAGCTCCAAAAAAGCTTCATTTTCTATGAAACCGAGCCGATCGGTTTTTTGAATTAGGAAGTCATCACGATCGATCGCAATTACCCTACCAATAACCGTGCTTGTAGAAGGACGCACTTCAGGGTTCCTAGCCCGTGCTAAATTTATATTGAGCCAATCATCAGCGCGATCGCCGTAAGGCTTAACCCGCAAACCTCGGTGGTAAAGATGAACACCTCCTACCTCACTCAGCCAACTTCGGACTTCTGCGGAAGAAACTTTTTTAGCTGAGAAATTTTGAGGATTTAGCAAAAAAACCCACATCTCTAATTCCGCTGGCACACTTCTGTAAACTGCTTTAGAAATATTTTCATGCTTGGCACTAAAAAGTAAATCTCCCTTCCAGTCTAATAGCCACGCTTCAGCAGTTCCCTCCGGGTTCAAGCTAGCTTTCAAATGATATTCAGCCGCCTCAAAGTAAGCCTCGTTTACTTTTTTTTCAAGATCCTCAAATCCCGGAGCTATCAGCCGAGGACGGAAAGCTAAAGTATTGTCAAATGGATCCGCTAAAAGTAAAATTTCTCTGGCCAGTCTTTTAACCTCAGCTCTTCCCAACTGCATTTTTACTTGGTGAATTATAATGTCAGTTCCGTGAGCTTTCTGAGTGGGATTTGTTTGAGTATCAAAAGAGACATCTTCTACAACATCAGCGCCTTCAAAAACATCCCAGTTAATTGTGAGACTGTACTCAACTCCCGGCTCATTTTTCGGCCTGGTTTTGAGGTTAACTTGAGAACCTTGCCGCAGAGCTGCTAGCCTGCCTAACCCTTTATCCCCAACAGGTAGACGGCCCAACTGTGTAGGTTCGCGGGCTGCTTTTTTTGACCGCCCCAGTACCAACCATCCATCACTAATGGCATCGGTATCCATACCAGTGCCGTTATCTGAAATAATTATTGAACCACCTATATTGTTAGTATCGATCAGCTCTACCGTGCATTTTGTAGCATCAGCATCATAAGCATTCTTAACTAACTCGATAATACCTTGATCCGGGTTAGGAATCAGTTCCTCCCCCAGACGGTTGAGAATGCTTGGTGAAAACTTAAAGTGCATGATATTGTCCGCTATTTAATATCACCAAGAGTTGCAAACAATGTCATGATTTGTTCAGAAACTCTATTATGTATGATACCACAAGCACCTTACTAGCTCTATCTATTAACATATAGCCCAACAATTACCAATTACCGATTACCAATTACCGATTGATTTCCTCTTCCACATAAACAGTCAATTTCTCCAAATCTGGAAGTTCGATCAATTCTTGTTCCTTTTCCTTAACCGACACGGGCATCATCACAGGTTTACGCTGCTCGATCCAGCAACTCGCCAGCGGTAAAGTTTGTTCCAAATCTTCCAAAGGCCTCGGAATTACCATCACCGCGTTCAACTCGCCAATTCTCTCAGCTTCGTACATCCCCGCTTCTACGGCTACTGCTACATCTGCAACTGCACCGCGAATAATTGCCGTGCACAAACCGGCGCCAATTTTCTCGTAAGCTGCCAAGTGTACGTCTGCGGATTTGAGCATAGCATCGCAAGCACCGACCATTGCCGGAAATCCCCGGGTTTCGAGCAAACCGATCGCCTGATTGCTAAGCCGAGAATAACTGCCTTTTTCCGAAAGTTCAGTCAGCCGAAAGCCGATCGGCAAAACCACTTCCAAATTAGCCAAAGGTCTAGCAATCACTAACTTAGAAACAAACTGCCCGAACTGTTCGGCCGTTTGAGCTCCAGCTTCCACAGCCAAACGCACATCCGAAATTCTGCCCCGGACGATCGCAGTACAGTGACCGGAACCAATTTTTTCGTATCCTACTAAAATCACTCCTGCCGACTTCAGCATCATGTCAGCAGTCCCCACAATTGCCGGAAAACTCTTGGTGGATACCAAACCCAAAGCAGTGTCTTTGAAGTATTCCTGGCGCTGCGATCGCTCTTCGTGACTGTTACGATCTGTTTGTCCGTCCATCTTCTATTACCCTTAGAAACTTCCCAAAATAAAAATTTGTTGATAGTTTATAGTTTCTCAGATGAGAAGACAGACTGCACGAGCTACAAAACACTGATTGCTGCTGCAAGGCCTGACAAATTGCTGAGCTACCAATAATATGAGATTACCTATTTATATTTGATCTTTCTGCCTTTAGCATAGCTGGCTTTTGCCGAAATGACGGCTACCCGGAACCGCCCGATAGAGTTTGGCCGTTTTCCTCCGAGCGATTAAAAGCTTGCCGGTGCGGAAACAGCGTCCCCAACAGTCGATTGATGTGAGCTTGACCGTACAGAATAGTTGGCGTTTCCCCTGGTTGGGGAGGCTCTGCGGCGGTGGATTCCGGCGGGTCTGGGGCAGTCTCCGGCGCTGTTTGAGGCGGTGTTGGGGCGGGTTGTGGCGGCTCGATCGGCTCGATCGGTTGATCGACTGGTGGCGTAGTGGCTTCGGGGGGTTCTGGTGAGGTTGGCGCTGCTGTTGGCGCTGCTGCTGTTGGTTCTGCGGCGACTTGGCGGCTGGTATCTCCCATTAGAGAACCTGCTGGCATAATTTGCATTTTGTCGATACAAGGATTGATTAGGGTCGTCGCGGCGCCAATACAGGCATTTTCCCCGATCGTTCCCGCACCTACCACCAGCACCCCTGCACCCAGAATAACGCCCGCCGCGATTTCCAGAGTACCTTCACGGGCGTGAAGGATAACTCCCATACCGATACAGGCACCGGCGGCGATCGAGATCCGGCTTCCGGGCTCTGCTTGCAGGATTGCTCCAGGGGCGATCGCCGCACCCTCATGAACAACTACATCGCCACTCATCAAAATCTGAGAGTTGCTACTTAATTGCAGGGGCGATAAATACATTCGACTTCACCATGAAAGGAGCTATTTTTTTCGATAAAACGACTTTAAATTATGGGTTTTCTCGACTGATAAATTTAACCATGTCAATCTAAGAAACGATAATTTACTAATACTGAGAAGCTTGATGCTTTAACGTTTTATAGAAACTTTCCGAAGATTCTAGATTTTGACCAACATTTGTCAATCGAGCTTTTTAACTATCTCAAATTCAACTTCAATCCGCTGGGGTTTCTCCCGTTGGCCCCAGTGCGAGGGCTTAACGGAAGAAACAAGCTAATTACCTAGCAAATTAAGGACGCTGGATAATTTCTTCTAGTACCCGGCGCTTCGCCTTGGAGTCGATGCCCAGCAAACGGACGTACTCGCCGCTGTGTTCTTTGAGACAGCTTTCGAGGGCAGAAATCACTTCGGATTCGCGGTTGGATGAGATCGACGCGCAACTGCTCCAAGAACCGGTGCGGAAACGGCGCGCGTCGGCGTGTTCCGTGCCAATTTTGTAGCCTTGGGAAAGCAGGTTGCGGATTTGGTCGATCGTCTTGCCGGTCAAACTTCCGCTGCTGGCCGAACCAGTCGAAGCTGCTTTGTATCCCGATGTTGCTGCCGACTTAGAGGTTGCTGCAGGCTTAGCCGATTGAGCAACCGGGCCGTCGGGACGCTGAATAATTTCTTCAACTATGCGTCGCTTAGCTTTCGGGTCAATCCCGATCAAGCGCACGTATTCGCCCGGGTACTCGTTCATCACAGCTTCCAAAGCGGCGATCGCCTCAGATTCGTTTCTCACTTGCAGCGAAGCCCCGCTTTGCCAAGAACTGGTGCGGAAGCGGCGCGCGTCGGCGTGTTCCGTCCCCACCTTGTAGCCTTGAGCTAGCAAGCCGCGAACCTGAGCCACTGTTTCGGCACTCAATTTTCCGCTTGACACGGAACCGCTATTGTGGTGTGAAGCTTGTTGTGCAACTTTACCGTTAGATTGGTGAGTTTTCGCACCGTTAGAACCGTTAGAGCCGTTGTCTCCCGGTCTTTGGACGATTTCTTCTAGTACGCGGCGCTTGGCTTTGGTGTCAATCCCGATCAAGCGGACGTATTCTCCTTGGTGGTCGGCCATGCAAGCTGACAAAGCCGCGATTACTTCAGAGTCACGCTTTGAGGTAATCGGGCCACAAGTGCGCCAAGAACCGGTACGGAAGTGTCGCACGTCGGCGTGTTCGGCTCCCACGCTGTATCCTTGAGCTAGTAAATTGCGGATGCTATCGGCAAGAGTTGAACTCAATTGGGTGCCGGCAGGGGTAGAATATTTGGTTTGAGTCATATTTGGGTTTTTAGTTTGCTCGTTGCGAATTGGTGCTAGACAGGCGATGTTCTCAGCGCAGCGATAACCCGTTCTCAGAGCGTCATTGATGCCGATGACATGGGTCGCAAATTGAACGTCAGAATCTTGAACGTCAGGCAAGCGATCGGCTTGCTTCTGATTAGTGATGATGGCTCCCGAAGGTACGTACTTACCGGGGGGAATCTCCACATCTTTAATTAGTACGTGCATCATGACAATGCAGCCGTTGCCCACTCTGGCATTGAACACCGTAGAGCGAAAGCCGATAAAGCAGTTCTCGCCCACGTAGGCAGGGCCGTGAATTAAACTCATGTGGGTGAGGGAAGTATTTTTCCCCACCCACACAGAATAGGGCTTGCCGTCGTCTCCTGTGACTCGGCCTTGTTCTAGGCCGTGAATCACTACTCCGTCTTGAATGTTGCTGCTTTGTCCGATATAAAAAGGAGTGCCTTCATCGGCGCGGATAGATGTCCCGGGGGCAATCATCACATTAGAACCGATCTGCACATCCCCAATAATGTTAGAAAAGGAATGTACGAAGGCGGTATCGTGAATTTTCGGCTCAGCCAAGTTTTTCGACCAAGGCGTCGGGGGAGCCGCAACGTTGCGGACTGCCATAAATTAAGTTCTCCTAAGCTGAAAAATCTTTTTGTTAGTTGTTAGTTGTTAGTTGTTAGTTGTTAGTTGTTAGTTGTTAGTTATTTTTCCACTAACTGCTAACTGCTAACGGTTGCAACTAGCCGTACGGGTCGTCTTTTTTACTGTAAATGAGGCGGTTTTCTACATTGACAGTATCTATAATGCCTACTACTAGAGCATCGATCGGACGGTTTTCGCTTCCGGGCGCGATCCGGGCTGCGCTGCCTCGGGTTACTAAAACCCATTCATCTATACCAGCGCCCACACAGTCAGCGGCTACCTCATAGCCGGGAACTGGCGAACCTTCCTCATCGATGAATTGCAGCAGTAGAAATTTCGATCCTCTCAGTGTCGGCTCTTTTTGGGTACTGACAACTGTGCCGAGAACTTTGGCCATTTGCATTTTAGGTAATAGGTAATTGGTAATTGGTAATTGTCATTTTTACAGGGTCACTTGTTTTTTTTTTATTAGCTCTGTCCGATGTCCGGTGTCCGCATTTTAGAGCTTCGTCTAGTAACTAATGACTAATGACTCATGACTCATGACTAATAACCAATATCCCATGCCCACCTCAATTAAAAATTAAAAATGCTAAATCAAAAACATCGCGATTTTTAATTTTTAATTACCAAACGCCCCTAACAGCCGTGAAGCGAAGCTATCCCGTAGGGAATCGCCTATCTTATGATCTGTTGAGAGGGCGAATGCCACTCACGCCTTCACGGAACTGTTCTACAGCTTCGGTGTAGCGAATCGGCAGCACGTACTCTAAGTTTTCATGAGGGCGGGCGATAATGTGGGTGGACATCACTTGTCCGCCGTTAACGCGCTTCACTGACTCTACTCCGGCTGCGACAGAAGCTTGCACTTCCGAGACATCTCCTCTTACAATGACCGTAACCCGAGCGCTACCGATTTTTTCGTAGCCTACCAAGGTGACGCGGGCTGCTTTGACCATCGCGTCAGCGGCTTCTACCACTGCGGGGAAGCCTAGGGTTTCGATCATGCCAACTGCAATTGCCATTGGTTTTACTCCTGATTGAATATTTGGGGAACTAAACAGTTAATTTTTGACGATCGCACAAATTTTTCTTTAACGAAATTTTTGTGCGCTAAGAACTTAGTAGCCTCGGAACTGTTCTACTGCTTCTGTATATCGAATCGGCAGAACGTATTCTAGGTTTTCGTGGGGGCGAGCGATGATGTGGGTAGAGACGACTTCTCCGCCGTTCACCCGCTTGACTGATTCCACTCCTGCTGCGACTGAGGCTTGGACTTCCGACACGTTGCCGCGCACAATTACGGTGACGCGGGCGCTGCCGATTTTTTCATAGCCCACGAGGGTAACGCGGGCAGCTTTGACCATAGCATCGGCAGCTTCCACAACAGCGGGAAAACCTTTTGTCTCAATCATTCCCACGGCAATTGACATTTTTGAATCTCCTTTGAGGATGAGCGAAATTACCGTTACAAATCTTTGAGAAATCTAAAAATTTGGACGGGTAGGCCCACATTTTTTAGTAAGGCAGTGTAAAGCTTCCTATCCTATAAGAATAGGGGAAGCTGTCCACCTTGACAATATAAACTAACATCATAATGTTTAATAACAAAAATTAAAATTTTTTATGTTACTTAAAATAATTTAATATTTATTTAATAATCTTAATATAGAGAAGGGTAGATGCCGACGACCAGGGGGGATTAAAGTAAGTAATAATACTCATAAAGTAGAGTTCGGTATGTGAAGCCGGAGCTGAGTCACTGTCGGGAAACTGGGGGATTCCCAAAGGGGATCGCAGGGAAATCGGCAAAAAAGGCAGTCTTGGCCCATTGGCAGGCATTTTTTTATTTGAGTGCCTCCTCTGCTCAGTCAGTAATTTTCTATTGAGAGAATTATCAGTTTTGATGCTTTAATGTATAGTGAATCTGGAGTGCAAATTATTTTGCCACAGCTATACGATCGGGTTTAGTCAAAGTTTTAGGGTCTCGCGCGATCGCCCGCGACTGTTTTTGTATAAAGGCAGCCAGTAATTTCAAGTTTAAGGGATAAATTAAATGACTCAATTTCTCCTCCAAGCCTGTTGGTGGGTACCTTTATATGGCTTAATAGGCGCAATTTTAACTTTGCCGTGGTCTACCGGCACCGTTCGCAGAACAGGCCCAAGACCTGCAGCTTACTTCAATTTGCTGATGACGGTGTTGGCTTTCCTGCACGGGTCAGTTATTTTTACAGCGACTTGGGATCAACCGCCCCAACAGTTGCTCGTGCACTGGGTGCAAGCAGCCGATTTAGATTTGTCTTTTGCAATAGAAATCTCCACGGTCAGCGTGGGAGCAATGGAGTTAGTTAGTGTTCTGAGTTTGCTATCACAAATTTACGCTCTAGGCTACATGGAAAAAGACTGGGCGCTAGCTAGATTTTTTGGGCTGCTGGGTTTTTTTGAAGCAGCAATTAGCGGCATTGCTATTAGCGACTCACTGCTTCTAACTTACGCTTTGTTGGAAATGCTGACGCTTTCAACTTACTTGCTAGTCGGGTTTTGGTACGCTCAACCGCTGGTAGTAACAGCCGCTCGTGATGCGTTTTTAACCAAGCGTGTAGGAGACGTGCCACTGCTGATGGGAGTAGTGACGCTTTCAACTTTAGCAGGAAGTTTGAATTTTTCCGATTTGGAAACATGGGCTGAAACTGCAACTTTGTCTCCTGTAGTGGCTACTCTTTTAGGTTTGGCTTTAATCTCCGCACCTACGGCCAAGTGCGCTCAATTTCCCTTCCATCTATGGCTCGACGAGGCGATGGAAGGGCCCAACCCGGCTTCGATTATGCGGAATACGGTAGTTGTGGGCGCTGGGGCTTATGTTTTGATTAAACTTCAGCCTGTTTTAGCGCTGTCGCCCGTGACGGATGCGGTGCTGGTGGTTTTGGGGGCGGTGACGGCTGTTGGCGCTTCCTTGGTGGCGATCGCCCAAATCGACATCAAAAGAGCACTATCGCATTCTACCAGCGCCTCTTTGGGTTTGGTGTTTATCGCCGTGGGGCTAAATCAAGTTGACATTGCTTTGCTGTTGCTGTTCGCGCACTCGATCGCCAAAGGCCTATTATTCATGAGCGTAGGGTCAATTATTACCACAACGAACACTCAAGATTTAACAGAAATGGGTGGGTTGTGGTCGAAGATGCCTGCTACCACTACGGCTTATTTAGTAGGCGCTGCGGGGATGGTAGCGCTGTTACCTCTGGGCAACTTTTGGGCGATGCGACGCTGGCTCAACGGTTTTTGGACTGTGCCTTTGTGGCTGGTAATAGTGCTGCTTTTAGTTAACGGTTTGACAGCGCTAAATTTAACTCGCATATTCGGTTTAGTGTTTGCTGGAAAACCGCAGCCGAAAACTCGCAGAGCTCCAGAAGTTGGTTGGCAGATGGCTTTGCCGATGGTAATTTTGACAGTGATGGGGCTATTAGTGCCTTGGATGTTGCAGCGGTGGCAACTGTTAATTAGTTGGACTGGCCCTTGGGCGCAAACGGGGGATTTTGATGCTTTAAATTTGCTTTTGAAGACGCTGGATACGCCGCTGTTGTTGTTATCTGGGTTGATTGGCGTTGCGGTTGGGGTGGCGATTTATTGGTACGGGGTGTTACCTCGACCGGTACGGCTGCCGGTGCCGGCGTTGCAGGATTTGTTTGCTTACGATTTTTATATCGATCGAGTTTACCGCCTGACTGTGGTTTGGGCTGTGGCTTCTATTTCTAAAATCAGCGCTTGGACTGATAGGTATGTGGTGGATGGGGCGGTGAATTTGTTCGGTTTTGCCACAATTTTCAGCGGCGAAGGGTTGAAGTACAGCGGCACCGGTCAGTCGCAGTTTTATGTGTTGACTATTGCGGGGGGGGTGGCTGTGTTGCTGGCGTTGATTATTTGGCAGTTTTAAACTGCAGAGGTTGGCAGATGAATTTTTCGGGGTTTGTCTGCTTTTGATCTAGTTTTATTTAATTTTCAACCGCAGATGAACGCAGATGAACGCAGATGATTTTATTCTGGGTTTGTCTGCTTTTTTATATAATTTTATTCAAACTCGATCGGCCACAATTCGGTCAATCGATTTTAGATTTTAGATTTTAGATTTTAGATTGACTTGCGCGAGATAAATGCTCTTTCTTGAGGATTTTAGATTTTGGATTGATTCCACGGATAAATCACGTGGCGAGTACCACCTTTGAAATTCCTGGTCACTGGAACTTCCCAACCGGGCAAAAGTTCGGGAATTGAAATCATGTCGCCGTCTCTCAATACCACTGGCTCGGCTGTCGGAGTGTAAATTGTTACTGTGCGCTTGGCTGGGTCGATTAATATTCCTACTGTTGCTCCGAGTTCGATAAATGATAAAATTTTTTCTCGCAGGGGTTTGAGGCGATCGCACTGAGATTTGATTTCTACAACTAAGTCGGGAACGAGTTCGGCAAAATACCTGTTACTTTGTTTAAGGCGATCGGCTGTCACAAACGAAACATCGGGAGATCTCTGATCGGAATTGGGGAGGATAAACCCGCCGCTAGATTCAAATACCCGTCCGAGTTTGCGGGGTTTGACCCAGTTAAGTAAAAGTCTGCCAAACTCTGCCCCCATTTCGCTCGATACAATGTCTGATGGGCCCATAATGATCATCTTCCCGTCTACCAGTTCTAATTGGTAGTCTAGATGCGCTTCCGAGAGTATACTTTGCAGTTGTTCCAAGTCGGCAACGGTGAGGCGGGTGGAAGGAGAACCGGATTTAATTTGCAAATCTTCTGGCTCTGTAAGACTTGAGGTCATAGGAGGATTCCAGAGACATTTGAATCTATGTTAACAAGAAAATGGGCCGATCGCTTTTATATGTAGTTGCTTTGCGTTAATGTTAAATATATAGCAATCCTTGCAGGAGTCGTAATTTTTTTGCCCCACCCCAACCCTCCCCAAGGCATCGGGGAGGGAGTAAGAAATTCACCAATGATTTAGGATTGCTATAGCTCTAAATACTGTGTAACAAAGGAAAGTTTTAATTGATGCTCAGTGCTTTAATCTGGATACCTATGTTGGCTGCTGCCCTGATTGGGCTCTGGCCTGGTTCAGTGAGTTCTAAAATAGTTCGGAATGTCGCGATCGCCATTGCGGGTATAACTTTTATTCTCTCGGTGATTTTGGCATTTCAGTTTGATGCCAGTACCACTCAGTTGCAGTTTGCGGAATTCATTCCTTGGATAGATGTTTTGGGATTGAATTACAATCTCGGTGTTGATGGTCTGGCTCTGCCTTTGGTAATTTTAAATACTCTGCTGACAGGGATAGCTATTTACGCTACGGATGAGTCGATCCGCAGACCTCGACTTTATTATTCTTTGATTCTGTTAATTACCGGCGGCGTAACAGGGGCTTTTTTATCTCAAAATTTGCTGCTGTTTTTCCTGTTTTTTGAGGTAGAATTGATTCCGCTTTACCTGTTAATTGCGATTTGGGGAGGCGAGCGCCGGGGTTATGCTGCTACTAAGTTTTTAATCTATACTGCATTTTCGGGAATTGTGCTCCTGGCTGCTTTCTTGGGTACTGGTTGGCTTAGCGGTGCTTCGAGTTTCGATATGGTTGGTGCAGCGGGCGCATCGCATTTGCAAGGAGGATTGCCATTGCCTTTGGTAAGGCAAATTGTGTTGCTGGCTGGGGTGTTGCTGGCTTTTGGAATTAAGATGCCTTTGGTGCCTTTTCATACTTGGCTGCCGGATGCTCACGTAGAAGCTTCGACGCCGGTTTCGGTGCTGCTGGCGGGGGTGCTTTTGAAGCTGGGAACTTATGGGATGCTGCGTTTTGGTTTGGGTTTGTTTCCAGATGCGTGGGCGGTGGCGGCACCTTGGTTGGCGAGTTGGGCGGTGGTAAGCGTGCTTTACGGGGCGAGTTGCGCGATCGCCCAAAAAGATATGAAAAAAATTGTAGCTTACAGTTCGATCGCTCACATGGGCTACATTTTGTTAGCTAGCGCCGCAGCTACTCCGATTAGTATGCTGGGAACAGTTTTGCAAATGGTTAGCCACGGTTTAATTTCGGGGCTGCTATTTTTGAGTGTCGGCGTTGTTTACAAAAAATCCGGCACCCGCAACATCGATGTGCTCAAAGGTTTGTTCAATCCCGATCGCGGTTTGCCGATGATTGGCAGTTTAATGATCCTCGGCGTGATGGCTAGTGCCGGCATTCCGGGTTTGGCTGGATTTATTGCTGAATTTTTGATATTTCGGGGCAGTTTGCCAGTGTTTCCCCTGCAAACTTTGCTCTGCATGATCGGCACTGGTTTAACTTCAGTTTACTTTTTAATTATGGTCAACCGCGCCTTTTTCGGCCGCCTTTCGGATGTGGTGGTAAATTTGCCGCAAGTCCGCTGGCGCGATCGCATTCCTTCGCTGGTTTTAGCAGTAATTATCGCCATCATGGGAGTGCAGCCGGGAGTTTTAGTTGCTTTGAGCGAAAAAACTGCGATCGGAATGGTTGCTAATGTGCCACCGCAAGTTAAAGTGATTGCTCAAAACTTGAAATAAAATATGACCTAGGTTCGTAGTGAGGAATGCAAATCCTCTCTTAACAGCTTTTAGCCCATAGGTTCGTAGTTAGGAGTGCAAGTCCTCTCTTAACAGCTTTTAGCCCATCATTAAAGGACTAAAGTCCTTACTACAAACTTATTTCTTCGTTCTTCCTTCTATTCAGGCTTAATTAAAATGACAAGTACCGTATTAAAACCATCTTCCCATCCCCTATCCGCATACATTGACATCTTGGAATCAGGCCAAGCTTTACTGCCTGAATCTACGGAAAATGTAGTTGAAGTTGTCGGCGTCCTGAAAAGTTATGCTATTGTTTTAGATGCCTATTCTCGCAATCTCAATTATATTGCAGAAGAACAGTTTTTAGTGCTTTTTCCGTTTTTTAAATATTTCAATGGAGAGGTGACGCTGCCGAAATTAATTCGCTATTTGTGGCACGATCGCATTAATTTTGAGTATGCTGAGTATTGCATGAGAACAATGCTTTGGCACGGCGGCGGTGGTTTGGATAGTTATTTGGATTCCCCGGAATTTAGCAGTTTGGTCGAAAAGGCGATCGCTGCTAAATTGAAAGGCAATTTTTTCATGCAGGGACTCAACAAAACCTTTCCTGATTTTTTGCCTGAACAAGTGCGGATGCTGGCTTATTACACCGGTCTCGGTCAGTTTTGGCGGGTAATGAGCGATTTGTTTATCGACTTATCTGATTCCTACGATCGAGGGGAAACTAAGTCTATTTCTGACGTTGTTAATTTTGTTAAAGCCGGTTTAGTAGCCGCCGCCAGTCTGCCAATTACTTACAGCGTCAAGATTCACGGTCAAGTCTACGATATCATTCCGGCCTCGGCTAACTTAACATTTTTACCAGATGTAGCCGTGCCTTATGTAGAGGCTGTTTTCTTTCGGGGCACAGCTTTTTTTGGCACAGTTTCCTACAACGCTCAAGCCCATCAAATCCCGGAAAAACAAAAAGATTTTGCCTACGGGGCTTTGTTTGCTGACCCTTTACCGATTGGAGGTGCAGGGATTCCGCCAACTCAATTGATGCAAGATATGCGTCATTATTTGCCGGAGTATTTGCACGAAGTTTATCGCACTAGCTGTCGCGGTGAAGACGATGTGCGGGTGCAAATTTGTCAGAGTTTTCAAAAGTCGATGTTTTGCGTGACGACGGCGACTATTTTGGGTTTAGCACCTCATCCCATGAATACCTTCGATCCAGAGGAAAGAAAGGCTAATCGGGCTTATTTGGAAGGTTGGATGGATCGATTTGGGAATTCTCGCTTGGATTGGGCAAATCAGCCAACTAACCGGGCCTGTCAGTTGTTCCCGGAACGGTAGAATGGCGACTGGTTTTTAGGGCGAAATGTCTCTCGGAGTTGCAACAATATTACCTGAAGAAAGCAATTGCTTTCTTTTGGAGGGCGAAAGCTCATCCTGGCGATCGCAATGATATCACGTCCCGTAAAATAGCCGTTATAAGGCAAGTAGTAAAAACTTCAGTCCACAGACTTTTATGAGGACTGAAGTCCTCACTACCAAACAATTTTAGGGTAGGCATTTTAGCGGACATAATATGACCAGATAAACTGTTTGTTTTCGGCTCTTTGTGATTGCTTTCATAAGAGATATATCCGCTAACGCTTAGACTGGTAAGGACAGGATAAAGCACTTCTTATTTCCGAACTATTTAGATTCGGACGAGAAGACTCAGGCCGTGAGAGTCCGTGCCACAAGTTCCCAGCAAACCATAAGTTTCTGCTAAATCTTTGACTAAAGCAGTTTGTTTGGGGCTGGGTTTCCAAGGATTGGGATTACCGTAAGCATAGTAAATTTCTACACCGTCAATGCCGAAACGGGCTGCTTCTGGGATTAGTTTATCTGCAGTCGATCGATACCGGCAAGGATGTGCTAGAACTGCTAAACCTCCTGCTTCCTGAATAGCTTCAATTACCCTGGCTGCTGGATAAAAAGCCGTGTCTTCAGTACCTTTACCTCGCAAGTAAGGTTGAATACTGGGATGTTGCGGATCGAAGGCGTAACCGAGAATGTGTACCTCATTGTTGAGTAATTCGGCATTAATTTCAGCGCCTGTCCAGAGACTAGGTGCTTCACTATTTTTGTCAGGATGGTTTAATTTCCAATTATCCAGCCAAATTTGAGCTTTAACGTAGCCTTCGGTGCTGTGGTGGTCGGTGATAGCTAAGCCCTTGAGACCGCGGGCTATGGCTTGTTCCATCAATTTCTCTGGCTGCAATCGGCCGTCGGAGTAGACTGTGTGCATATGAAAATTATAGGAACCCGGACAGCTATCGGCATCAATTGTCTGGAAGACTTGTTTGAGTGCTGAGATATTCTGGGCTTCTGGTTTGAGACTAGAAGCGGGGGAGGCAGCGAAATTGACAGCCATAAGCGTTATTATAAAAAAAACTAACCTTGTTTAATATATCTAATAAATTGATATGTTGCACCTGTGGCAATAGTCTGCTGTGGGATTGAAATATCTGGCGGATTGTTGCGTTCGACACAATATCTCAATTCACTCGCACATCTTGCATAATTCTCTATCCAGCATTTTATCGTCGGGTGGGGTGGGTTTATGAGATTATTGATTTTAGGCAATTTATAGTTGGTAAAACTCGCCTCTACAGGTTTGGAGAGAATGCCGCAAGATATCAATTGACTCGCACCTATTGCATCATTCTCAGCAACAGGCTTTCCGGCCTGTTCCACAAAGAGTAAATTTTATTGTGGGGAGTAGGGGTTGGGCAGGAGAGCCCGCCCTTAAAGAGTAAATTTTATTGTGGGGAGTAGGGGTTGGGCAGGAGAGCCCGCCCTTCAAAGGTTTGTGGAAAATGCCACAAGATATCAATTCAATCGCACTTTAAACCAGCCGCTGCGGCTGTGGGAAATTCGATCGGCACAAATGTAACTCCAAACTGTTCTCTAGAACACGGTACAATATGCGCCACTCGTTTAGGAGGGTTTTTCCGATTTCCAGTCTTCGAGTCAAACTCAATTATACCGGAGGCTCCCTCGGCTTTAAAGTTAGGATCGGCTAAGGTTTTTTGCATTCCTTCGCGGCTGGGTTCTGGCTGCATTTCTATGGCTTTAATCAGCGTCCGGGCGGCATCGTAGGTTAAAGCCGATCGAGTATTGACCGGGCCTCCCCACAATTTTTGAGCGTTTTGCGGAAATTTTTTGTCAAAACTTATTAACGGATGCCAAAACACGGATATGCCCAGTTTTTCAACAGACTTTAGCTCTTTGGCTACTTCTAATGTTCTCGGCTCGTACAGAGTCCAGGGCCCGACAATCCAATTGCGATCGCCATTAGCTTTAATCATTTCGATCGCATTTTCTAGGGCTGTAGTGACTTGACCATCGGGAATGACAAGTAAGGCTGTTTTTCCGGATTTCTCAACTTCTGTGATTGCTGCTTCGGCGTCTAACTTATTTTTAGATAAATCGTAATAATTCCTGATTCTAAAAGTCGAGCCTCCTTTGGCTTCAAATTGCTTTTTGAATTCTTCCCACAAAGAAGCGCTAAACGGACTGTTGGGATTGTAAAATACTGCGGCTTTTTTCTCACCGACCAAGAGCAGTTGATTTACTAAAGCTTCAGCTTCTATGCTAGTTGTCGGAGCCGTCCGAAAGAAAAATTTTCGAGGTTTTCGCGTCAGTTCTTCTGTGGTGCTTCCCGGAGAAATGGCGACGAGTTGATTTCGATTGTAAATATCTACTGTTTCCACAGTCATGTCGCTGGTGTAGTGTCCGATAACTGCTAGAATATCGGGCTGAGCGGCCAGATAATTAGCCCTTTGAACCGCGTAGGATTTGATATTGCCATCATCAGCAATGATGACCTTGAGACCTTTTCCTTTAAGAGCTTTTGGTTCGAGAAAGCCTTGACCGGGAAAATCTTTATTGTTCTCATTTGCAGCCAGAAGACCTAAATTAACTTCGGTTTGAGCTTGAGCAATGCCGCGGAGCAGTTCTTCGGCTAAATTTGCGTTGAGGATGCTGCCGTCCTGATTGCGGCGGATAGGGACAACAATTGCGATCGTATAATATTCTGCATTGATTGCCTTCAGTAAAGCATTGTTGATGTAAATTAAAGTTTCTGGATCTCTGCGGTCTTCCCGCCAGGACTGTTTGAGCAATTTTAAAGCTTCGGGATAATTAGAATCGGCAAACTCATTAATTCCCCTTTGTTTTGACCACAAGGCGGAGGTTTGCACGAGGAGTTTTTCGCCGGAACTTACACCATCTGCGGAGGGTGTAGCCAGCGTTGGTTGCGGGGAAATTCTGGGGATTAGCGGGGAAATTCTGGGGATTAAAAGTACGATTGCCCCAAAAGCCGCAATTCCCGCAACCCCTAAGAGTAGCCAGCGAAAGCCCGATCGCAACTTCCGCGAAGTTTTGGGTACCTGGGGCCCTGGGACGATCGACAAATCCAAATCTTGCAAAACTTCATCAACAGATTGGTAGCGGTCTTGAAAGTGGAAACGCACCATCTTGGTTAAAATATTCTTGAGCTTGTCGCTAACTTGTACTGCAGGGCGATCGGGCGTCGAGTAATCCCAGACAATTTCACCAGTTTCGGGGTCTTGCGGTAGAGTGGTGGGACGTTGCCCGGTGAGAGCTTGGATGGCGATGATTCCGAGAGCGTAAATGTCGTTGTAGGGTTGCGGGAGAGACTGCGGCTTGTATTGTTCGGCAGGCATATAACCGCTGGTGCCGATCGCCTGCGATGTGAATATTTCACCTGTAGAGTTAGAGGTAAAAGTGCTGATTTCTTTGACCGCCCCAAAATCAATTAAAACAATTTGTTTATCTGTTTCGCGCCGAATTAAGTTAGAAGGTGTAATATCGCGGTGAATAATTTTTTCTTGGTGAACCGATTTTAATATTTCCAGAACTTCCCGCAACAAAGCAACAGTTTTTTTCTCATTCCACCGATCGCCTGGAGCGAGTTCTTGAATAAGCGGGTGTCCTTTAACGTATTCTTGTACTAAGTAAAAATAATCGTTTTCTTCAAAGCGATCGAATAATTCGGGAATGCGCGAGTTGTTGCCGAGACGGCACAAAGCGCTAGCCTCCCTTTCAAATCGCTGCCTTGCCCTCTCCAAGACGCGCGGATCGTTCGATGGGGGAAAAGGAATTTCCTTAACAACGCACAGAGGATTATTAGGTTTGTTTATTTGTACAGCCGTGTAGGTTCTAGCAAACCCTCCCTCTCCCAACAAAGCGATAATTTCGTAGCTTTCATGCAGGATATGCCCTAAGTTGACACACATAAATCTTCCAACACCTCTTGACAGGCTGCGGCCTTTCATGTTAATTATAAACTTTTTTATGTCCAGATACAGCTTGGCAACATATCAAATTCCTCTGTGTCTATATCCAAAACACTATAACTCTCAGCAATTACCAATTATATATTAGTTAAGACTGAGGACTAATTATCAATTATCTTTCTGCTAACTTGCTGAGTACAAAAGCAGCTAAAAATCCGCAGACAGTAATTAGTCCAGCAAAATCGTGAGTTTCCTCGAATGCTTCGGGAATCATAGTATCTGAGATCATGGCTAAAATACCCCCTGCTGCTACGGCGGTAGTTGCGGCTATTACTTCCACAGAAAAGTGGCTAAAAAGCGTATATCCTAACAATGCTGCTATACCGGAAATAACTGCGATCGCGCCCCAAACTCCAAAAACATAACCGATCGATCTCCCTGCTTTTTTCATGCCGGCGGCGCTAGAGAGCCCTTCGGGAATATTGGAGAGGAAAATTGCCGCTACTGTCACCCAACTGACAGCGCCTCCAGAAATCATGCTGACACCAACGACGATCGACTCCGGTATCCCGTCTAACAGCGCGCCGAGGGCGATGGCTAATCCGCCATCGCCTGACTCTGTTTTAGCTGGGTGCAAAGCGCCCGATCGCTTGCGGTGTTTTGCTCCCTGTTGACTCAAAAACCAATTGGCGGCTGTGTAGACAGCAGCGCCCCCCAAAAAGCCGATCGCCGTAGAGTCGAAACCGCCGCGCTTGTAAGCTTCATCCATCAGTTCAAAGGATAGCGCTGAAATCAGCACACCAGCGCCAAAAGCCATAATTGTTGCGATCGCCCGCTGAGGAATGCTCACAAAGTAACCCACCGCCGCTCCCAGTAGCAGCGCCGAACCCCCCACTAAACCCCAAAATCCTGCCTGCAACCACACTGGAAACATCAGCCCTACCTCAGAGGAAAATTTTTTATGCCCGTCTACGCCAATAAAAGAGCGGTGTAAATTCCAGCACCAAGAGCAAATGCCCAAAACCGACTTTCTCGTTCTTCTGGCAATTCTTCTTTGAGGACGTTGAGAACAATTCCTCCGGCTAAAAAAGCAAATAAAACTGCGATCGTAGTTTTTCCAATTTCAGTAGCGCTACCCAACACCCACCCCACAATAATAGCTGCTGCTAGTATCCAGCGTCCGATGCGATCGTAAATATGCTTGTGGTGTTCCCGCAAACCAGAGTCGTTCACTGCAAAGTGCAGTCCCATTGCACAAGAAAACAACAGCAGATTGGTAATACCCGGTTCTTCCCGATGCACCAGCAGATAGCCAATCAGAGCGTTGTAGATTGCAAAAGAGCCAATGTGCAACCAAAAAACACCAGGACTGGTCACATCCTCTTCGCCACGCTGACGAGATAAATTTGCAATTTGCTCCAAGCCGTAAAATACAGTCAATCCTAACAAAGCTATTAAATAAACGTGGTGTTCTAGATAGGAAATAACTCCTGCTTCTACTTGCTCTAATACCGCTTGGTGCAGATTTAATTCCGGTAAAATATGCACAAAAACATAAGCTACCGAAACCCCACTCGCCGCTGAAAGCCAGCCACTGCGAGGAATAGGAGCAAACCGCAACTTGCCGGAAAATAAATGTGTCAGCGCTAAACTAATGGCAATCAGCGCAGTTAAACCTAAAGTATTAGGAGCCGATCGCAAAGCTGCTGTTATTACCATAACTCTGCTCAACAAAATTAATCCTGTCCTAAAGCTTTGATGACTTGGTAATACTGCTCTTGGACATCTTTCTGGTCTTGCTCCTGAGAGATTTGTTCGCGGCTACTATTTAAAATCATCTCCGCCTGACGGCGTAAAGCTTCTCGTTGTTTGGAATTGTGGGTGTAAGTGGCGATGCAATCTATAGCTTCCAATAAGCGAATTGTTACCGCCACATCTGATTTACTGTACTGGCGAATTTGGTTAAAGGCAGCATCGACTAACCCTTCAAACGTCACTCCTTTAATAATGACGCGCAAATTTTGTTCATCGTCGTAGCGATACGGCGAGGGAAAATCCCTTTGAGCGAGGCGGGATAATCCGGCGCTGAGTCGATCGATACACCGAATCGCAGTAAACGGATCGTTGATACCAGGAGAAATCGCACGCAAGGCGATTTCAACTAACTGATCGATCGGAAATTCTACATCTTGATATTCAGTCCGTTCTTTGCCCAGAATAAAAGCATCGTTAATCTGTTGTTTCAGGCTTTGATTCACCTGTTTTTCCGGGAAAACCATCGCTAAATCGCTGCCCTTGACGATAAACTTTCCCGGTCGAGTTGTAAGATGTACAAGCAGATTGTACTGACGGGCAATTTTCATTAATTCGTCGTCATCGATTGCTTGCAAATAGCCCTCGCCAGTGGCTTTGATTGGACTTGTTTCCGAGTCAAAATTTGCAGGAATTTCTACCACCGGTCGCGAGTTGTTCGCCTTACCTTCTCCGATTTTTTCGGGAAACAGACGATCTAGAGCTTGGTCTAAATCGCCACTAACCTGAGTAATTACATGGGACGCTTGAATAATGGTTGATGCGTGATGGATAAAGTAAATCAGTACGCCGATACTGGCAATTGCCAATCCGGTACCAACTGTAACCGAGAGTTGGGGTACAAAGAAACTGTATCCGTCTCCTTCTTCATGAATGGTTCGCAGGACGAGTAAACAGTAAATAAACGTGGCAATGAAAGTGCCAAGGACGATTTGATTGCCCGTATCCTGCATAAAATTACGCAGCAATCGGGGACCAAAATTTGAGCTCGCCAACTGAAGCGCCACAATAGTAATAGAAAAAGCTGTAGCAACAACGCTGATCATTGAACCGGCAACCGATGAAAGAACCGCTCGCGCACCATCGGCTCCACCCGTGTAAATCCACCTCCAGTTTGGTATATTACCCGCGCGGTCAAGTGCCAGCATTGCGATCGCTAAAATAATCGACCCCACCGCCATCAACGTTGGGATAAACCAGTAGCTAGAGTGCAGCGAGTCCCAAAGTTTGCTTAACTTGACATTTTTCATGAGTTGGAGTGGGGTTAAGATTGTCCGTTGCCGTCTTGTTGCGATCGCTGTTCAATTAGTTGTCGCAGAGAACCGCTGATGCTGCGGGGTGTGGGAACTTCGCGATTACCAGCGGGCCATCCTTCCCGTTGACGTTTGCGATCGCCATCCGTCTCTTCGGTTTGGTCGTGAAACAAAATTTGCTGCGTAGGAAAGGGCAAGTCGATGCCATTGGCAGTCAGCTTTTCCTTAATCGCAGAAAGTACCTTGTCCCGCGATCGCAGATCGTCCATTCGTCGCGGCGGAGCAATCCACCATCGAGCGCGGATATTGACGCTACTTCCTGCAAGTTCCATCAGCAGCACGTCAGGAGCAGGGTCTTTCAAAACCTCTTCCACACTGTGCAGGGCTTCCATCATTAACTGCTTGGCTCGCTGAATATCATCGCCGTAGCCGATGCCAACATCGTATTCCATCCGGCGTTTATCAAAGGCGGTATTCACAGTAACAGAATTAATGAACAATTCGGCATTGGGAATTACAATCCGGCGACCATCATAGGTTCGGATTGTTGTAGCGCGAGTTTCAATACTTTCTACCGTTCCCTCAAAGTTTTTAAACACAATCTGGTCATCGATTTGGAACGGTTCCGTCAAAAGAATTAGGATACCAGCTAGGAAGTTTTGTAAGATATCGCGAAAGGCAAAACCAATCGCTACCCCGCTAATTCCTAGGAGTTGCACCAAATCGCCTGCTTTAAATGTGGGAATTACAATCGACAAGGCAATAAACAGACCAATCAGAACAGTAATACCCTGCGCTAACCTTCCTAACACCAGTCCCAAATTCCGGGATTGTCGGTGGTTGCGGGTAAGCCGCCTGACCGATCTCTTAATTGACCTCCCAACAAAGAAAAAGATTGCAAAAACAATGAACGCTAGTACCATATTAGGCAGCAGGACAATGAAGTCATTGAGCATGCTCTGAATCTTATCCCAGACTCCGGATATTTCTGCTGTCATAAAACTTCCTCTTGCATCAGTCATTATTGATAGTATTAAAATTAGCCATGTCAAACTCTATCTGAAGGCTGTAGATTACTGTAACGTGAGGCTAATTTAAGATTTACACAGCTACAGTAAATATTGGGGATAGTGCGTTATGCAGAAAGCTAACCCACCAACAATTTTTTTTAAGTGGATATCGAAGCCACATCTTGACCGTTGAGTTTTTGTGCGATCGCATCAAGCACCTTCTGTTCTGCTTCGGAAACCTCTCCGCTACTTTCGGCAATGCGACGGCATTGAGCTAATAGCGGTACTGCAAAGTCGGGGTTAAGTTGCTCTAACAATGCACCCAATGGTTTAGGAGACTTGATGTTAGCAGCAATCCTTTTGAGAGAATCGGCATTTAATTGCAATGCCTTCAATTCTGGCAGAATATCTTCCCAGTTTTTGTTGGGATAACTTGCCAAAATCATGTGAACCATAATTTGATCCATGCCCGCTTGCTGGGCGATCGCCACATCAAGATATTTCTCGCTTTGTTGCTGAATCGCTTGCAGCGTTTCGGTTCCAGGTTCTTCAGTCTCTTCCCTCACTTTGGCTTCGTAAAACTCGCGCGCCGCATATCCCAGCGCGTACAGCATCGTAGCATTCGTACTCGCACCAATCATCGCGCCAGCCAGCGGTACGTTGCGTAAAAAGCCCAAACCAGCTCTCATGGCGTTGCTACCGCCTAGCGCTAACCCAAAAATAGCCAAAACCTCGCCTTTTCGGGCTGGCTGTTGCAAATCCATCCCATAAGCGGCGGCAATTTCATAAACCATTTCGGTTTGAATCGCAGTAGTTGCGGCTAAATCGATCGCCAGCAGTGCAGCCGCGACACCGGGTAAAATGCTGCTAGCAAATCCGACACCACCGGCGCGGAGCGCTTTTTCCACCATAATGCGATGGGCAATTTCGCTGGGATATTCATTGGGATACTTTTGTTGGAGTTCCTTGACTTGAGCTTCGGCTTTGGCTAAGTCGATGCGATCGCTGACCCCAACTAACCAATCAAGTCTGAGTACCCCTGCCACTTGTTTAACAAAGGGAAGATTGCCAACATAAGTTACCGCATCTCCGGTTCCTTGCGTCGCTTGTCCAATCAATCGATAAGTTTGTTTAGCAGCAGCTTCCCCCCAATTAATTGCTGTGTCAACAACCGTTTTGCCTGTATTCAGTGCAGATTCTGTTGTCTCGGCAATGAAATTTAACAAACCAGACTTTTGCTGTGAATTAGTTTCTTTTTTTAGGTTTGATTGGTCATCCATCACTGTTTTTTGAATTAACTACAATACGTAGCCTTCTATAGCAATCCTAAGTGATTTTCTAGATAGGGAAAATCTGAAAGTCTTGCTATACAAGAAGTCTAGGAAGACAAGATGGCGTTGTGTTGTGAGACTCAGATCGGATTGCTATAGCGGGGCTGTAATTGGTATCCAGCCATTCTCATCAAGACTTTGAATCGTCACATTTCGTGCGGAATCGATGATGCCAACCGCTTCGCTGTTAGCCGTCGCTTGTCGCCGAACATTAAGGCCATTCCTCGCAATAACCTGGCGACAGCTATCTGAAGCTTGCGCTAGTAAAGATTCACCTTGAATCTGTGTTTTTTTGTATCAGCGGCGAACGAGGGAGCCACTAAAACCGTTGCCGTTAACAAGATCGAACTTGTTAACCTTGTATATTTTTGCCCTATCCTCTGCTATTGCATCGCTTTATCTCCTTTTAAATCTCTCTGCCAAAACCTTAGAAAAGGTTTTTAGCTCGTTCATCTTCTCCAAGAAATAATGAATCATTATCCCAATGGTATAATAAAATAATTCGACTCGCTCCTGTGGTTGTTAAACTTTCAGGTTTTCTCATCGCTAATCAAGCATAAACGCGAGGTTTGCGAGCGCCAAGAGCAGCACCAATCATTGCCGCTGCCAAACTCAGCAAAGAGCCAAGTAGAAATGACCAAGTAGCTTTAGCTGTATTACCAGCTATATCGCGAACTTGATTTGGGTCTACATTCGGCGCTTGATTGGGTATATTAACGCCGCCCTGTTGTTGTACTTGATTGGCAATTTCTCCAGCATTAGCAGCGGCAGCACCAACAGCACCCGATATCCCGCTTCCTAATAACCAAGCACTAAGTGCTAATGTAGTTCCCCAAAGAATTGCTGCATTCAAAAATGCTGTTTTCTTGGTCATAGGGCCGCAGCTTTGAGCCATCACCCAACCGCCCAAAAATAGGGAAATCAGCAAACTGATAATCGACCAAATTACGACCCCAATACCAACGGAACCTGCATCCGCCCCTGTTGCACCGACGCTTAATCCGATCGCCATTGCCAAAGCGCTTAAAATTAGTTGAGTGCCCAGAGCGATCGCAATTCCTGCCAAAATTGGCCCCCACCTCACTTGGTCGTGGTAATCCACCAGCGGATTGACGATTGTAGGCTCAGTGAGTTGACTGCCCGATCGATCTGGATAAGTCATAAAAGATTAACCCCTGCGTTACGTTGTTGCTTGTTTTCCGTTGATGGTAACTTAATTTTACTTAATAAGTATTACTAGAATATCTACCGAGGGGCATAATATTTTTTAATTTGATTATTTTAATGATCAAAAGTAGTAATTGCGCTTATAAATCGAAATTTCATTCAGAAAAAACCCCAGCCGCTACTGGAGATGTCCTTAATTTTGTAGGATCTCCCGTAGTTGTTGTAGGATGTCCCGTAGTTGAGGTGATAATAAAACCTGAGAAATCCTTGTGAGAGCTTTTGGCCTAAAGGTTGTAGGTTGGCTCAACCCAACCTACGAAGGATTAGATAAATTTATCACCTTTAGTACGGGAGAGCTAAATTCATCTACCTAAAGATAGAAAAATATAAAAAAATATCGCTATCTTGATGATTTTCAATGTGCTGAATCCTTCATAAGAAGGAAGTATTAGAACTGATATCTATCTAAAGTAGGTGCAAAGCTTGATGTAGATACTACAGGAAACAACCTTGAGCAAGATACGGTTGAGGCAACAGACACAGTACGTCGTGAAGAGTTAGATGTAAAAACAGAATGGGAATCGGATCGAAAAAAACGTAATCCGCTTTAAATCAGCAAAATAGTCTCGTTAAAAATGAAAAAATTAGGAGGAGATTTCTCATGTCTAATCGCAGGCATTTACCGTCAATCAGCGTAGCCTTTTTAGCTCTAGCCATTAGTGTCAGTGGCACTGGCTTTGTGCTAAGTTCCCAGGAAGTTGCTGCTCAACAAGCTAAATCGAAATTTCCTGATGTACCGCAGAATTACTGGGCGCGTCCGTTTATTCAGTCCTTAGCTGAAAAAGACATTGTTACCGGATATGTAAACGGAACTTTTAGACCAAAACAGGCTGTGGATCGGGATGAATTTTCGGCGATGATCCGCCAAGCTTTTAATCGAGCCAGCGTTAGAAAGATACCGAGTGGAAGTTACTTTAAGGATGTGCCTAAAAACTACTGGGCAGAAACTCCAATTCAAGAAGCTTATGAAGCGGGATTTATGAATGATTTTCCCGGAAAGGAGTTTCGTCCGAAGCAGCCATTGACTAAGGCACAAGCATTAGTTGTGTTAATGAGGGGTTTAAATATGGATTTTAATCCCCCTGTTGTCAAAAATGATCAAGCTGCTGCAACTCCAGCAAGGCCAACTCCAGTAAATCAACGTCGAAGGGCTAGGAACCGTTTGGCATTTCCCCTCGCAGCGACTGTTTTGATGCAGCCGTTATTACCTGTAGTGGCAAGGCAGCAGCCAGCGGCTGCGCCCGCACCTAAATCGGCTAAGGCTGTTCCACCAACAACGACAAAAGCTGCAACTGCGCCTGCTAAAAATTCGGCATTAGATTTTCTCAATTCGTATTATAAAGATGCCGGGAAAATTCCTAAAGAGGCGGTTGAGCCAGTGGCAGCAGCTACAAAGGCAAAGATAGTGGTCAACTATCCAGATCCCAGACTTCTTAATCCCAACGAGTTGCTGAGTCGGGGTAGTGCTACTGCCCTAATTCATCAAGCTTTGGTCAATCAAGGTCAGATAGAACCGCTTCCAGACAAGGATAGTGCTAAGTACATTCCTAAGAGCCCAAGTCGCTAGTTCTGCCATCAACATTAACTTTTTTACCCCTGGATGCGATTGGCTCGAAACCAGCGATAGCCGTAGGGTTCTAAGGGAATAGAGGGTGAGTCGGCATCGAGAGATTCATAAAGCCGATCGCCAAATAAATCGAACAGAGGGGTGTATTCGTGAGATTTCAGCGTAGCGGTACAAGCTTTGTCGGCTAGATTGTGGACAGCAATCACCCTCCTGCCTTGCCAGTCGCAGCAGTGGGCTAAAACCGAGGGAGAGTCGGTTTCCAGAATTTGCCACTTGCCCCTACCCAACTCAGGACATTGCTTGCGGATGCTGATTGCACGTTCCATCCAGTTAATTAATGAGGCAGGATCGCGCTGCGCTGCGACGACATTGACTTGTTTGTAACCGTATTCTCCGATCGTGATCGCAGGTCTGGCAAGGGCATCAGTTGCAGCCGTCGAGAAGCCACCATTCGGTGCATCTGACCATTGCATCACCGTGCGAACGCTGTCTCGACCTTCCAGCGAAAGGTCATCGCCCATGCCAATTTCTTCGCCATAGCGCAGCATGGGTGTACCAGGCAGGGTGAACAGCAAACTGTAGATTAGTTCAATCCGGCGGCGAGATCCTCCCATCATCGGTGGTAAGCGACGACGAATCCCCCGCCCGAAAATTTGCATCGTTTCATCAGGCGCAAATGCTGCAAAAATTTCCTCTCGTTCCGATGAAGTAATGCGGTCTAGCGTCAGTTCATCATGGTGGCGCACAAAATTAAGCCACTGACAAATATCAGGAATATCCGGTAAGGTTTTTAGTCCATCGCGCAATGCTGTGGATTCTTGGCGCGCCAGGGCCAAAAACAGATGCTGGTTCAGCAAAAAGTTGAACAGGATGTGCATTCTGTCGCCCTTAGCAAAGTAGACAGGAATTTGATCGCGATCGACATTTGCTTCGGCCAGCAACACTGCATCACCCTGACGCGATGACACAAACTCTCTCATTTCTTCCAAGAAACCTCGCAGCTTTTCGGGGTCTGCACCTTCGATGCCAATTCCTTTAATTAAAAACGGAACAGCATCAATGCGAAATCCAGACACACCCAGTTCTAGCCAGAAACCCATAATTTTGCAGATTTCTTCTCGTACCGCCGGATTGGCAATATTTAAATCTGGCTGTTCTTTATAGAAGTGATGCAAATAGTAAGCGTTTGCTTGTTCGTCGTACTCCCAAATACTGTCCTCGACATCGGGAAATATCAGTTGTTCTGGATCGGTTTTGGGTGGATTTTCTGACCAGACGTAGTAATCGCGATACTTGGAGTTTTTATCGCTTTTGGATGCAACAAACCAAGGATGCTGATTCGACGTATGATTTACTACCAGATCGATCAGCACGCGAATTCCTCGTTCCTTTGCTTGGTGCATGAACTCGACAAAATCTCCCAGGGTTCCCAGTCGCGGATCAATGTTGTAGTAATCCATCACGTCGTAGCCATTGTCCCGGTTAGGGGAAGGATAAAACGGCAGCAACCACAAACAAGTAATTCCTAGGGCGGATAAATAGTCTAGGCGGTTGATAAGTCCCTGAAAGTCGCCGACACCATTGCCGTCCGAGTCCATGAAGGTTTCAACATCGAGGGAGTAAACAATTGCGTTTTTATACCAGAGGTCTTTCATAACAGTCTATTTCTTAATAGAGAAACTGTGTAACATGGCTGTGTTAAGAAACCCGGTAACAGGGTTATTTAGAAATCTGAATGCTACGGCTATAGCTCATCTTTCGGAATATGAACCTAAGTTTTGTTTGTTTGTCCTGATTCAAAATCTATCAATCTAAAAATAGATGAAATATCTCTCAATATAATAAATTAATTACGAAAAAAAAACGGTTGATTAGGCTAACTACCATTAGCAGGAGCGATCGCTACCAATTTCCGATTAGATGTTCATCCTAATAGCCACCTTGTTTAGCTTGTAGCTGCACTGTCTTCGCTCTCTTTCGCCAAGACAGTGCTTTCGCCACCAACCTTAGTTAAATCGGTCAGCCCTTGTCAGTCGTGATGGCATAGGAGTTGTGTTTGCCTTTAGCGATCGCCACTGCTGCCAACTAATCCTCTACCCAATTGAGTAACCCAAGAGAAGTAACAGCTCCAAAAAAGTGAGCGCCAATCAGATTGACATTTGCCATCGTCACAAAAATATCTAGGGAACGAATCACATTTTCTGGCGCATAAGCTGCCATCGCTTGGGGCTGACTAAGAGTTTTCGCTAGCACTACAGCAACTGTTTCTTCAGAAGCGACAAACGCGATTAATACCCCCACCAAACTAGAAACTAATCCAATCCGTAAGGTGTGAGTAATATGTTCTTTGCTGGGATATACCTGGGAATTTTCGGCGTGCAAAAGTCGCCCTAAAAGCCTATAGCGAAAATCCCAAAAAATTCTAAAGCACAGCAATAACAGGCCAATTATTGCTAAAAATACCCCGAAACCAATACCTGCATTATTAGTTTGTTCGCTCATGTTGCGACCCAACATAGCAAATAATAAAACAATGCCGGAAACAGCACCAAAGAATAACTGTATCCAGAAGCTAAATCTACTAAACAAGCGAAAAGTTGCGACGAATTCGCTTTGGGTCAGCGGTTGCGGCAAGGATTCTGGTTGATTCAGTTGATTCATTATATACACCTTATTGCTGAATTGATCGTGAAAGCAAACGACGTAAGAAATAGGTTCTGCTTGTCTTCCTGTCGCAAGCGATCGCCTTGTGGTTAGCTATTAGAGTTTTCCTGAAAAGTCAGTTAAGGGCAGGACAGGATGCCGGATGTTTGGGAACCAAATTCCGCAATTTCCGGTAAATAAAAGGTTGAACTCAACACAGCAACTGCCGTTGTGGTTGATTTGATTTTCCTAAAATCCTCCCGGTTCTGAACAATCAACTTCTGGCGACAATGGGAATTTATAGTCTTAAAAATCGACTTAGGCAAAACGTCTATTGTTTCTGTTTACCATCTCAAAAGCTGCTTCAATCTCTATTTAATCTAACTAGCCCAACCTTGCCATCTGTCTGATGCCATAAGAAAATATCCTCCTGATGGAAGATGATTGAGGAAAAATTTATGATAAAGCTTTGAGTTAAGTGCGATCGCACTATTGGCGATCGATGCTTGATTCCCAACAGCTGCACTGGGGCGCATCCATTCTTGCAACTTCCATAAGCTAGTTAGGGCAGTTATTGCAGATTTGTCAGATATATCATTATGAAAAAGCAGGTATTTTTGCTTTCCGTTTACACCTTAGCTCTTGATAGCATTATGATTTTTTTTGACATTATTTTTAGGGTCGCCAATTCTAATTGTTATTCTAACTTTGGTTAAATAAAATTTAATCAAAAATCTACTATACCGCTGGCAGACTCCTCCATCATGGAAGCCATCTCATAGCCTCTAAAGCTATATTTGTCAAGCCCAATAAATGTGAAATTTATTACTCAATCAACCGATGACACTCCCGCTCAAGACAGATTTAAAAAAAATCTAAACAAGCTAATCTTTAAGTTAATAAATAATCACATAAATTATCTGTTTAAGAACTCAGTTAGCTGGACAGGAATGCACTATTGGGTATGGCAGCAGTCGTTAACAACTAAATTGTCAAAAAATATGAAACGGGACAACTCACCCACCGACAGCATTAAACACTCAATTGGACAGGCAGCTTCTCATCCCTGGTTTGAGCGACTGGCAAGATTGGGATATGCTTCCAAAGGCTTAGTTTACTTTATTGTCGGTTTTCTAGCAGCACAAGCAGCCTTTAGTATGGGCGGCAGGACAACAGATACTAGCGGTGCATTATCAGCAATTGTTAACCAACCGTTCGGTAAATTTCTGCTATTTCTTGTAACAATTGGCATTATTGGTTATGCCCTTTTGCGTATCGTTCAGGCAATTCTCGACCCAGAACACCAAGGACAGAAAATGGATGCCAAGCGAATTGCCCAACGCATTGGCTACGCCTTAAGTGCTTTAGCTTACGCAGGTTTAGCTTTAACGGCTGTAAAACTGATAATGGGTTCGGGCGGTGGTAAGAGCGATACAACCGAAGATTTGACAGCCCAAATTTTAGCGCAACCGTTTGGAGAATGGCTGGTAGGATTGGCAGGCTCAATTGTTATTGGTGTCGGTTTTTCTTATTTCTACCAAGCATATAAAGCCAAATTTCGCCGCCATTTCAAGCTAAATGAAATGAGCCAAACCGAGCAAAATTGGGCGACACGGTTGGGTCGATTCGGAATTGCTGCCCGTGGAGTTGTTTTCGTTATAATCGGTTTTTTCTTAATTCAAGCAGCAAGGCTATCGGATGCCAGTCAAACGAAAGGATTGGGCGATGTGTTGGGAATTGTGGCACAACAGCCTTTTAGTCCAGTGATTTTGGCTCTAGTACCTTTGGGTTTAATTGCCTATGGCATCTACTCGGTAATTGAAGCTCGCTATCGGCGAATTTTCGGTTCATAAGCTTGCCCGTTATGCAGAAAGTTATGAATTTTGAGTACAAGATATTTTTTACTTCTCTAACTCAAAAGTCATAACTTTTACAAGGCATTTTGATTAAATCACCTGCTTTTAATTCTGGATATTTTAACTCAACACTCAGGGCGGGCACGGGGAGTAGGGGTCGCACCGCCCCTACTCAACTCAAAACTCCTAAAAACTTATGGCACAAATTGGTTATCATGCTTCCCACGAACAGTTTAAGCCCAGCGAACTGCTGAAATATGTCCAAATGGCAGAACAAGCTGGCTTTACCCTTGCCCTTTCTTCCGATCACTTTCATCCTTGGAGTGAAGCGCAAGGACAAAGTGGTTTTGCTTGGTCTTGGTTGGGTGCAGCAATGCAAGCAACGCCGACGCTTTCCTATCGAGTGGTTTGCGCTCCCGGACAGCGGTATCATCCGGCTATTATTGCCCAAGCTGCGGCAACGTTGGCAGAAATGTTTCCCAATCGTTTTTGGCTCACGGTTGGCAGCGGTCAAGCGTTGAACGAACATATTACTGGGGATAAGTGGCTTACTAAAAGCGATCGCAACGCGCGCCTCAAAGAATGTGTCGATATTATCCGCGCCCTTTGGGCAGGAGAAACCGTCACCCATCGCGGTTTAGTGTGCGTAGAAGATGCAAAACTCTATACCCGCCCGGAAATTCTCCCATTAATTATCGGCGCCGCAGTTACCCCAGAAACCGCAGAATGGTTGGGCAGTTGGGCCGATGGATTAATTACTACTTCTCGCCCACCTGAAAAGTTAAAAAAAGTCGTCGATGCGTTTCGGCGCGGTGGCGGAGAAGGGAAACCAATGATTTTGAAAGTGCAGCTTTCCTATGACAGTAATGCAGAGAAAGCACTACAAGGCGCTCATCATCAATGGCGTAGTAACATCTTCAAAAGCAAAATGCTGACAGAACTGATAACACCGGCTCAATTTGATGCCGCCGGGGAGTTTGTGCAACCAGAGGAGTTATATCAACACGTCCGCATCTCGGCCGACCAAGAGCAGCATATTGAGTGGTTGCAAAAAGATATTGAATTGGGGTTCGATCAACTAATTTTGCACAATGTTAACCGATCGCAAGAGCAGTTTATTGAGGTGTTTGGCGAAAAAGTAGTGCCAGCCCTGACAAAAAGTTGATGGTGGAAAATCAGTATGTAGATGCGATCGCTTTTAGGATTGATACTGCTTCAAAAATCTATTCTTCCTGTTAAGCTGTTCTGCCTTTAAATTGTATGTCAAAAAAAATTAAAGTCTTGTGGGGAGTAGGGGTTGGGCGTCCCGCCCGCCCTCAATATGCAATTTAAATGCGCGACAGCTTAGCAGCACTACCAGCAAGATATTTCGTAGCTTCCTCATTATTAGGCAGCGGTTCGACTTGACCTTGATAAACCAAAGCTTGATGAATTAGCGCCGTAGCACTCCCCCAACTGAGCAACTCGGTTGGATTAAGAACTCTGGGGTCTAGATAGTTGACCGGGATATTTGCTTTTGTCGCTGCGGCCACTTCATCAACCACATCTTTAAGAATTTTGTCGGCATCTTTATAATAGGATTTGACAACTTCTGATGCCGCACTCCCAGAAGGTGCACTTGCAGTTGTTACGGTTGTTGGTGGAGCACTTTTAGCAGGCGTAGACTAAGCCTACCGCGATAATACTGGTAATAACGGCTGCATCAAAATAGTCGAGGCGAGGGGAAATACCAAACGATTCCTAGCTATTCGACGTTGTTTTGCCGGCACTGGACTGGGAGCAGCTTGACTTGTTGCTGCAACAGGGGGATTGTAATCTCAATTCAGACCCCTCATTACTGATGACTGATGACTAATGACTAATAAAAACAAATTCCCCGGCCTAACCAGGGAAGGAAAGATATTAAAAAAAGTAATGTTGTTTTAATAAATTGAATTTGCCAAAAAGCGGCGATAATTTAGTAGCAGCCCTTGTTGAGTTGAGAGCGGACGCCGGGGCGGGCAGTCCAGTGTAGATGCCGCACCCGATCGCATTTTCCAGTCTCAAGAAAACAGTTGCATTCATATTTGAGTACCAGTTAAGCTTGGCTGCTGTTGCGAGTCTGGCTAGCCAGCTCCAACAGTTGCGCCCAGCGTTTTTGGACTTGTTTGGGAGTGCATTTGAGGGCGGTGGCGATCGCCTTGTCGCTTTCTTGATTCCGCTTCATTTCTAACAGTTGCTGCATTTCCGGCGACAGTTGAGCGCGAAACGCTTCCCATTTGTCGGAAGTCATTCCCAGCTTTTGATCCACATCAGCACCCAGCCATTCGTGCACGAGTTTCCAATTTTGAGTGCGGGCAAATTTTTCGACGTGGTACTTGAAACGTTGTTGCAAGTAGTCGCGCTGGCGGGAAGACAAACCGAGCACGCGGTCAATTTCCGAAGCCGAAAGGTCTTGCAATTTTAAAGTTAAGTAATTCACGCATTCTGGCTGATTTTGCGCTTCCAGATAGGCGATCAATTCCGAGACTACTCGATCGCGCAGCACAGCATCAGCCGGATCGACAGTTTCCGATACCATTTGCTCGCGCACTTGTTGCAGCGCCGGAGAGCGGCTGTAAATTTCCGCATCTTCTCCCTTGCCCGATTCTACAGCCATTTCAATGTCGATCGCAGTTTCGGGAGGCTGGCCCTTGGCAAATCCTTGAGCACGCAACACGATCAGGCGTTGGCGGTTGCGGCCCGGTAAGCCAATTTGGCGCTTGGCGTAGTGTTCGGTGAAAGCCATGTACTCAGCCAATTCTAGCTGCGTGCGGGGCTGGTAGGTAACATCGAGTTGGTGTTCGCGGCGGAAAGCTCGCAAAGATTCGATGTAAAAGCCTTGCAAAAAGTCTTCAATCATGTTGTAGCGAGCTTGGAAGTTCAAGTTCGATCGGAAAGAAGCAACATGGCGGTAAATCATGGCCGCGAGGTGAGAGTGCAGTTCGACGCGGCCTTGTTTGGAACCGAGGCGGTAGTATTGCAGGGTTTTTTGCAACCGGTGCTCAGCCAAGGTGATTTGCCAAGCTTCAACTTCGCCGGAAATTTGGATGCGATCGCTTTTTTGGCAAATCCGTTCGACTTCCTTAGCAATCCGCATCGCCACTGCTTGAGCGCTGCGGCTGGAAGTTTTCATTTCCGCTTGCAATTCTTTGAGGGCGAAGTTAGCCAAAGCGAGGATATCGATGCTTGGAAGAGAATTGATTTCGGCGGTTTGTTCTGGAATGCTGTTGAGGTCAGAAGCGGTGTTGCAGTTGACGGTGTTGGTGGCAGCTTTGACAGTCATGGCGTTTATCTGGTGGTAGGGCACAGCGGGTGTGCGAGGACATTTGTTAGAGAGTGAGGCGGCAGTTGCTGGCGGTTTCGCTTGCTGTGCTGATTCAACTCTCTATACATTGAATGTTACGGAAGTAGAGATAACCGTAGTTATGCCAGTGTTCCACTCTCTCATGCAACAGTTTTTGGCTGCTGAATCTGATTCTAATCGCTGGCTGTGGAAGATTGGTTTTATTGCCGTTAAAGCCTTACTTTACAAGCATTCTGAGCTGTTATGTGCGTGGGGCGATCGCCAGGAAAACTGAGGGTGCTGCGAGGCCGCTGAGTGGACAATCTAATAACTGGCTATTTGAGGGGGTTTTGGCCGTTAGAGATTGTGGAATCGAGACTTGGCAGAGTGTAGCTAACTGCAATGTCTTCAGAAGCTACGCAACAGCAGTTAGGAAACCCGGTTAATTTGGAAATTTGATCTTATCCAAGAAGGAAGAAGGAATCAGAAAGAAGCACAGAGAGCTTTGTTTGCCAACAATTCACCCTGATTCTTTCTCTAATACCAAAGTCACGGGCCCGTCATTCTCGATCGAGACTTGCATCATCGCTCCAAACAAGCCTGTTTCGACTTTTAAGCCGCTCTGGCGCAACTTTTCGACAAATTTATCATAAAAAATTTCGGCTCTTTCAGGAGCCGCTGCTCGGTCAAAGGAAGGCCGCCGACCTTTGCGGCAGTCCCCATAGAGCGTAAACTGACTGACAACCAGCAACTCGCCGCCGATGTCTTGTACCGACTTGTTCCAGCGCCCGGTATCCGTGGCCGAGTCGGGAAACAAACGCAATTCTAGGCATTTGCGAGCCATCCAATCGAGTTCTGCTTCGGTGTCGGTGTCTGCAATACCTACAAGCAAGTTAAGTCCGCGGCCAATTTTGCCAATAATTCGATCGTCTATTTCGACTTGAGATGATTTGACTCGCTGGATGATGACTCGCATGGAAAATTAGAAATGCTTAAATTTAAAACTAAAAATCAAAAGGTTATAGCAATCCTAAATCATTCAGATAAATTTGTAGGGGTAGTGCTACCCCTACTCCCCGTGCCTACCCCCTATCTATCGGGGCAACCACGGGGAGTAGGGGTCGGATTGCCCCTACAATAATTACGCAAATCATTTAGGATTGCTATAACTTCCCTTTTTAAGAGGAATTATGAAAAGAAACCCGGTTTCTCGGATAAATCTTGGTTTTAACCGCGAAGTCTCGACGAAAAAACCGGGTTTCTAGCCAGCGTATGTGTGTTCTGTTTAATTTTCAACCTTTAGTTTTTCCCAAAACCTTTGCCGCGATTGATTGAAGGCATACAAAGACAGTTTTCGAGTTGCGATCGCAAAGTCTCAGTATCCAAACCCTGACCGATGAGAACAAGCTGGTTTTTGCGATCGCCTTTCCACTCGTCGTCATCCATCGTAAATCGCTTCCCGCTCAAGTGAAAAATATGCCGTTTGGGACTTTCTTCAAACCACATAATTCCTTTGGCGCGAAACACATTTGTTGGCAGTTGTTTGTCTAAGAAATATTGAAATTTTCTCAGAGAAAACGGCTTGTCACTCTGGAAAGAAATTGAGGTAAATCCGTCATTTTCTAAATGGTCGGAGTGGTCGTGACCGTGATGGTCGTGACCGTGATGGTCGTGATGGCTGTGGTCGTGATGGTCGTGATGTTCGTGATGTTCGTGATGTTCGTGGTCGTGATGTTCGTGATGTTCGTGGTCGTGATGTTCGTGACTGCTAGGAGTTTCTTCAGATTGGAAATATTTGTCCGATTCAAACAATCCGACGCTGAGGACTAGGGGTAGGGGAACTTGCGATTTTACTGTTCGCAGAATTCGAGCACCTTCTTTGACATCCCGAATCTTAACTTCCAACAAATCTAAATCTGCTTCTTCAACCAAATCAGTTTTGTTGAGGATAATTATATCGCCGTAAGCTATTTGACTGTAAGCTGCTTGAGAGTTGAACAAATCTAAGCTGTAGTTAGCTGCGTCTACTAATGTAACTATCGAATCGAGACGAGTCAGGTCGCGCAGTTCTGTGCCTAAAAAAGTCATCGCTACTGGCAGCGGGTCGGCGAGTCCGGTTGTTTCGACTACCAGATAATCGAGATTTTCTTGACGTTCCAGAACTTTGTAAACTGCATTAACTAAATCTTCATTAATTGTGCAGCAGATGCAGCCGTTGTTCAGCTCAACCATGTTGTCGTCGGTGGTGACAATCAGTTCGTTGTCGATGCCGATTTCGCCAAATTCATTTACCAAAACTGCTGTTTTCAAACCCTGCTGGTTGGTCAGGATGTGGTTGAGCAGGGTTGTTTTGCCGCTGCCGAGAAATCCTGTAATGATTGTAACGGGTAAGCCGTGTTTGGGAACGTCCATCGCCAGTTCTGTCTCGGACTGAGTTGTAGATTGCATAGCTTAACTGTCAAATAATGTCGATCGCACTTTCTTTGTGGTTCTTATTGTATCTTAATTAGGACAAGGCCTCGTCAACCCAGTTTCTCTGATAAATGTTGGGTTTGGTGGCATGATATCTACGCATCAACCGGGAATCAGCCCCAGAGTGCAAAATAAGTGGGCCGCTAATTATCGGCAATTGCTAACGCGGTCGATCGCACTTTTTTATTTTTTTGATAAATTATTGGTCCTGAGTATATGTCGCACTTAGGCTGCAACCAGTTTTCCCGGTAAATCCAGCAGCGACAAATTTGGGGCAGAATCAAGCTGAGTGCGATCGCCCAATTCCCGCTACTCTATAATAATTTTAATGATCGAGCTGCGTAAAATATTTAAATCTCAACTATCAACGAAAACAGGGCGGTGGCTAACAACAGCCACCGCCCTCAAGATAGTATTGTGCTATCTAAGTCTGTGCTTACGCAGGAAGCAAGACTGAATCAATAATGTGGATGACACCATTATCAGCAGCAACATCGGCTGTTGTAACGGTAGAATCGTTAATTTTGACGCCATTGGAAGCATCAATTTTAACTTCTGAACCTTCCACTGTCTTGGCAGATTTTAGCTTCACCACATCAGCGGCAAGAACTTTGCCAGAAACGACATGATAAGTCAGGATTTTTGTGAGCTTAGGAATGTCCTTAAGCAGTGCTTCTACAGTACCTGCGGGAAGCTTAGCAAAAGCTTCGTCAGTAGGCGCGAAAACTGTGAAGGGGCCAGCGCCTTTGAGAGTATCTACTAAACCAGCGGCTTGGACGGCAGCAACTAGGGTTGTAAAAGAGCCTGCCGAAACGGCGGTATCAACGATATCAGCCAAGTGAGTCACCTAGTTTGTGTAATCTATAAATCACTATAACGCTAAAAAGTTAATTTAGCTACATTAATTTTTTCTCTAGTTCTGTCTGGTTTTCTGATTATTAACATAGGATTTTTTTATTTAACTCCTTTCATAAAATACCTATCTAAAGGTAGACTTAACTTCTCCACTTTTACTGTATTTTAGTTGAGCAGTGTAATCCTCAATACATTAGTAAAAAGCTCGCCCCAGCAGGGTGTTGAAAGTAAACGCAGGGGCGAGACAGCATCACCCCTGCTAGGGCATTTTGATTAACTTGGCCAAACATTTAACATCCAGCGCAGCGCTAACACATCACAAAAACCCGCCACCCCGACTGAGAGCAACAGTTTGGGAAATCCCGATCTAAACTGTTAACAACCATTAACTAACGGACGGGTGACATGAGATACAAACTACTAGGTCACAGCGGACTTCGCGTTTCCGAAATCTGCCTCGGAACCATGACTTTTGGCGAAGAGTGGGGTTGGGGGAGTTCCTACGACGAAAGTCGGAAAATGTTCGACGCCTTTGCAGAAGCGGGCGGCAATTTCATTGATACCGCGAATCTCTACACCAACGGTACTAGCGAAAAATATGTCGGTGAGTTCATCGCAGCCGATCGCGAAAAATGGGTAGTTGCCACTAAGTATAGCCTCAACATGAAGAATGGCGAAATCAACGGTTTCGGCAACCACCGCAAAAATATGGTACAAGCAGTAGAAGCAAGTTTGAAGCGGCTGCAAGTTGAATACATAGATTTGCTGTGGCTGCACGCTTGGGATTTTACCACACCCGTCGAAGAAGTAATGCGCGCTTTTGACGATTTGGTACGCGCCGGCAAAGTTCTTTACATCGGCATTTCCGATACGCCGGCTTGGATTATTTCTCAAGCAAATACGATCGCCCACCTGCGCGGTTGGACACCATTTATCGGCCTACAAATAGAATACTCCTTAAAAGAGCGAACTCCCGAACGGGATTTGCTACCGATGGCAAAAGCCTTTGATATTAGCGTCACAGCTTGGAGCCCCTTAGCAGCCGGCTTGCTGACTGGAAAATATAACACTTCAGAAACCGCCAGCGAAGCTAAACGGCTTAATTCACCTGAATCGGGCAAAATTAACGAACGAGATCTCAAAATTGCTGACGAAGTTAGCAAAATAGCCGCCGAAATTGGCAAACCTGCTTCTCAAGTAGCCCTAAATTGGCTGATCCAACAGCCAGTCGAAGTTATTCCGATTGTGGGTTCGCGCAAACTCTCGCAACTTCAGGAAAATCTCGCTTGTTTGGAGTTTGAATTAACTCCCGAACAAATGCAGCAGTTAGACAAAGTAAGCGCTATTGAATTGGGTTTCCCCCACGATTTCTTAAAGAGTTCGATGGTGCAAGATTTTGCCTTTGGAGGAGGAATCGCCAAAATTGACAGCCGCCGACTCTAAAGTTGCTGCTATTTTCTAGTCGCGGATTTAGGTAGATATTTTGCCTTTGATTGCAGATATCGGCGAACCCGCCCTTAGAGGGATGATTGACATTTGTGCTGTGGGCGCGAGGTTAAACTGACGCCCACAGCGCAAATGTCATCATCTTGGTTTCTTCCCACAGACTCGCCCAAAATCTTAGGTTTATCGTTGTGGTTGCCTAGTTTCTGTGGTATTGTTGAGACAGGTACTTTTCGGTGAGTTTAACCTCACTCAATAAACTGTCAATTATTAATCTATCGGAAGTCAGAAATCCCTAGCGCGACTTGGTATATTAGGATACAAATTTACCAAGTTAGCGATCGGATGAGTTAAAACACAGCAAGGTTTGTCAAATCAAAAAGCAACATAAGCTTGATGGCAAATTTTCTATCATCTCCAAATAATGCAATAAAACTCGCTCTTTTTTCACCCCGTACCTGCCAGTTAAGAGTGATTTCACAAGTTCGATCGGCATTTTAACGGCTTTTGAACCCAGTATGCAAGCTAAGCGCGTTCTGAGATAAAACTCATCCTTCAGATAGAAGTAATCACAGAAAAACTGGGTTACATTTAACAACAATAGCAAGTCTAACCATATTAACTTATCTCCAACTTTCACTTTTGAAAAAAGCAGATAAGTCTATTTTTCCGCTGCTAAACATTTTGTTTGTTTGGTTTAATGAATGCGGCGCTTGCTCGTCAATAAAGTCTCTCTGATCGATGCTTGCGACTTTCAGTAAGACACTGCTGAGAAATATATCCTACTGACGGATTTTAACTGACAAATTTTCGTTGACAAATTTCAGAGGCTAATATGTCGCCCCCAGAAAACTCAGTAAACAATAATTATAGCAATAAAAATTCAGCATGGGAGATCCGATTTACCTCTATAGATCCAGCAAAATCGCCCTCTCAATTCGCACCCTCGGCCGCATTGCGCGCCAACTTATCAACAACTGATGCTTTAGATGCACCAGATTTAGTTTGCGTGTCTCATTTGCGGTGGAATTTTGTCTATCAGCGTCCGCAACATCTCTTGAGTCGCTGTGCCAAAACTCGTCGCGTATTCTTTGTAGAAGAACCTGTGTTTACCGCGGCTACAGATTGGTGGCTTGATGTCAGCATCCACGAAAGCGGAGTCTGGGTAATAGTACCGCACCTGAGCGAAGGAACCAGCGAAGCAACAGCACAAACTGCTCAGCAGGCCATGCTAGATGATTTGTTTAGAGCTGCAGACATTAGCCAGTACATCCTCTGGTATTACACACCAATGGCTGTCAGTTTCACAAGCCACTTAAAGCCGCTAGCTGTAGTCTACGACTGCATGGATGAACTGTCAGCATTCCAAGGCGCGCACCCGGATTTAAAAGCAAATGAAAACCAATTATTAAAGCGCGCTAGCGTAGTATTTACCGGGGGACACAACCTTTACGAAGCCAAACAGCACCAGCACCCAAACATTCACCCCTTCCCCAGCAGCATCGAAAAAGAACACTTTGCGACAGCCAGGAATCTTTCAGAAGAACCAGCGGATCAAAAAGACATTCCTCACCCGCGTTTGGGATTTTATGGCGTCATAGACGAACGCATGGATATCGAACTGCTAGCGGGCATGGCCCAAGCAAAGCCGGACTGGCATTTAGTCATCATTGGCCCGGTGGTGAAAATCGATCCGGCAACTCTGCCAACTCACCCAAATATCCACTATCTCGGTGGCAAATCTTATCAAGAACTGCCAGCGTATCTTGGCGGGTGGGATATCGCCACGCTGCCTTTTGCGATTAACGAATCGACTAAGTTTATTAGTCCCACGAAAACTCCAGAATACCTCGCTGCCGGCAAACCGGTGATTTCTACTCCTATCCGCGACGTGGTGCGGCCCTACGGAGAAAACGGCTTGGTTAGGATTGCTAGCAATTCTGAAGAATTCGTTGCTTGTGGTGAAGAAATCCTCAGCGAAAGTTCGGACGTTCGCACGAAGTGGCTGAGCGAAGTAGACGCCTTTTTAGCAGACAATTCTTGGGACAATACCTGGGGCGAAATGCTGGCGTTGATCGAAAGTGCGATCGACGATAAAAAGCAGAAAGCCGAAGGCAGGATGAAAGTTTTAAGTTAGGAATGTTGAGGTTGAAGTTAAAGAGTTACACGTTACGGATTCAAAAATTAACACTCAACACTCCTCGCTTTATGTCCAATTACCCATTATTCCTTACCCTTACCCTTACCCACAATTAGAGGTGTTTCAATGTTTGACTATTTAATCGTCGGAGCCGGATTTGCAGGTAGCGTCATTGCCGAAAGACTAGCAAATGAAGCCGGAAAAACAGTCCTGATAATTGATACCCGCAACCACATCGGCGGTAACGCATACGATCACTACGACAATCATGGCATCCTCGTACACAAATACGGCCCCCACATTTTTCACACCAATTCGCGCCAAGTTTTCGAGTATCTTTCGCGGTTCACCGAGTGGCGACCCTACGAACACCGCGTCCTCGCCAGTGTTGACGGTCAACTGCTGCCAATTCCGATCAATCTCAACACCGTAAACAAACTTTACGGACTGAATCTCACCTCATTTGAAGTAGAAGATTTCTTCGCGAAAGTAGCAGAACCAAAAGATTACATTCGCACTTCTGAAGATGTAGTTGTCAGCAAAGTCGGCCGCGAACTTTACGAGAAATTCTTCCGTAACTACACCCGCAAACAGTGGGGAATGGACCCCTCAGAACTCGACAAGTCAGTGATTGCGCGCGTTCCCACTCGCATTAACCGGGACGATCGCTATTTTACCGATACCTATCAAGCAATGCCGCTGCACGGCTACACTCGGATGTTTGAAAAGATGCTCTCTCACCCAAACATTAAGGTGATGCTGAATACCGACTACCGAGAGATTGAGGGTTTTATCCCTTACGGAGAAATGATTTACACCGGGCCAGTCGATTCCTATTTCAATTATTGCTACGGCAAACTGCCTTACCGTTCCTTGGAATTCAAGCACGAAACACTGAACGTACCCGTACACCAAGAAGCACCGGTGGTAAATTACCCCAACGAGCATTTATATACTCGCTGCACCGAGTTTAAATACCTCACCGGACAAGAGCATCTAAAAACTAGCATTGTCTACGAATATCCCCAAGCGGAGGGAGACCCTTACTACCCGGTTCCACGTCCAGAAAATGCCGAAATTTACAAGAAATATAAGGCTTTGGCTGATGCAACTCCGGGAGTTTCTTTCGTGGGAAGGCTGGCGACTTACAGGTATTACAACATGGATCAAGTGGTCGCTCAAGCTCTGACAACTTACACACAAATTACTACCAAGCCGGTGATTGAATTGGTAGAAAATGTTAACGCTTCTGCCTCTAATGTCAGCTCCTCCAATGGAGTTGCCCATCGCCCCGGCGCAGCTTCTCTAGAAGTCGCTGCTGTCAAAAACGGCAACGGCAACGGCAACGGCAAATCTGCTACCAAGTAGCTGGAAGCTGCGAGTTACGGGTAAAAAGGTAAGGTGCCGACGGAGCACCTTACTCGGTTTTCATCATAAGTTATTTAATAATTCAAACAAGCATTGAGGTAAAAATGAACGTTCTAGTGAAAATTGTTTTGTCTCATGAGGTTTTGGAAAATTCTCAATTTGCTCAGTTTCAGAAAGAAATACAGCGCCTAATCGCCAGCGGTGGCAAAATTATTATGCTGGATTTCTCTAAAATAAATTTCCTGAAAAATCCCGAGTTAATGGCTATAGTCGCGATCGTGAAATTAGTTAGAGACAGCCAATGTATACTTTTGATCTCTGCCATGAGCGAACAAGTTAGAATTCTATTTGAACTCACGGGACTACAGCAAATATTTCATTGTTTGCCGTTTGCCGAAGAATTTTCTCTCACAAGTGAGCTAACTGAACCATTAGGAGGTTTGCAAAGTCTTGCTAGCTAGAGGGAGAGGGGGAGAGGGGGAGAGGGGGGTATAGGAAAAATCTTCCTGGTTTTTTCTTCTTTCTTCTGATTAATGAGTTCAGCACAAGAGAGCCTTCTGATGAGGCTGTTTTAAGGTGCAGAACTTTTGCAAATTAATCAGCAAAAAACTTGTCAAAGTCGGGGTAATTGTAGCTAACCTATAAATATAACTTTGGGTAGATGTGCCGATGAGTTGGTTAGGTAGAGAACTAGAAAATTGTGAAATAGAAGAGTCTGCAACTCTTGATAGTAAGGTGACAGTTCAAGGACGGAAAACAGGTTATCCGCGCCCCCAATTGCGCCGGAGCAACTGGATTTGTCTCAACGGTCAGTGGAGATTTGCTTACGATGACGCAGGCCACTGCGTGCAGCCGATCGATATCTCTGAGTGGACTCACACTATAGAAGTGCCGTTTGCTCCAGAATCGGCAAAAAGCGGGATCGGCGACACGAATTTTCACGCCAACTGCTGGTATGAACGCGAATTTGACGTACCCCACACAGAAGGCAGAGTTCTCCTCCACTTTGGGGCCGTAGACTACCGCGCCCGCGTCTGGGTGAACGGTCAGTTTGTCATCGAACACGAAGGCGGACACACTCCTTTCACCGCAGACATTACAGCACTTGTGAACCTCAACGGGCCGCAGCGGGTGACAGTCTGGGCCCAGGACGACCCGCAAGATTTGGAGCAACCGCGCGGCAAGCAAGACTGGCAAATAGAGCCGCACAGTATTTGGTATCCGCGCACGACAGGCATTTGGCAGACAGTCTGGGTAGAATTGGTGCCTCACACTTATATCGAGCGCATCCGCTGGACTCCCCAGTTTGAACGCTGGGAAATCGGTTTTGAAGCGTTTGTCGCGGGCGATCGCCAGTCGGGAATCCAGATTAAAGTTAAACTGTCGATCGGCTGTATGCTGCTGGTCAACGACACCTACGAAGTCATCAACGGCGAAATCCACCGCCGCATCGCCCTCTCAGACCCTGGTATCGATGACTACCGCAACGAATTGCTGTGGAGTCCCGAAAAACCGACATTAATCAACGCTCAAGTACAGTTGTGGGCGGACGGCAAATTGCTCGACGAGGTTAAATCTTATACCGCGATGCGGACGGTCAGCATCCAGCGCGATCGCTTCATGCTAAACGGCCGCCCCTACTATTTGCGACTGGTGCTCGACCAAGGTTACTGGCCAGACACCATGATGACTGCCCCTTCAGACGAAGCTTTGCGGCAGGATGTCGAATTAGTCAAAGCAATGGGTTTCAACGGCGTCCGCAAGCACCAAAAAATCGAAGACCCCCGATTTTTGTACTGGGCTGACGTGCTGGGGCTCCTAGTTTGGGAAGAAATGCCCAGCGCCTACCGCTTCACTCCCAAAGCCGTGCAACGGCTGACGCGGGAGTGGACGGAAGTCATCGACCGCGACGCCAGCCACCCCTGTATCGTAGTCTGGGTGCCGTTCAACGAATCTTGGGGAGTTCCGAATTTAGTCGAAGCCGCAGCCCACCGCAACTACGTGCAAGCGCTGTATTTCTTGACAAAAACCCTCGATCCGACTCGCCCCGTCATCGGTAACGACGGCTGGGAAAGCATCGATACCGACATCCTGGCGATTCACGACTACGACAACAATCCGCAAACCCTAGCCAAGCGCTACGGGCCCGAAGTCCAGCTAGCCGATTTGTTCGATCGCGGGCGTCCGGGAGGGCGCATCCTCACCCTCGACGGCCACCCGCACCAAGGACAGCCGATGATGCTGACAGAATTCGGTGGTATCGCCTGCGCCGGTCGCGAAAACCCTGATTTTTACAGAGTTTGGGGCTACGTGCGCGCGTCGGACACGAAGGAACTGCAAAAGCGCTACACCGCGCTGTTGAAGGTGGTAAACCGAGTGGAAATGTTCAGCGGATTTTGTTACACGCAGTTAACCGATACTTTCCAAGAAGCTAACGGTTTGCTGTATGCCGATCGCACTCCCAAGTTTCCCCTAGAGGTGATGGCTGCGGCAACTCTCGGCTGGGATATTCCCGAAGAAAGTTCACAGCCCCAAGCTATTACTCAGTGTTAATTGGGAATGAGGCATGGGGCATCGGGCATGGGGCATCGGTTATTAGTTATTAGTTATTAGTTATTAGTTAATTGCTAACAATTACCAATTTCTAAATTCCTAATGCCCGATGCCCAATGCCCAATGCCCAATGCCCAATGCCCGATGCCCGATGCCCAATGCCCGATGCCCCATTACCCATTACCCATTCGATTGATGTTTCAAAGTTTTTTCATGGGCGGATTTGAATGTTCCACCCACAGAGTGCAATCTGGAAAACGCCTCGATGTCACAGCCGCCACCGGTCACGATAAATTTGCAGCAGCAGACTACCAACGCTTGCAGCAGCAAGGCATTTACACAGTCCGCGAAGGCCTCCGCTGGCACTTAATTGAACAGTCGCCCGGAAAATACGATTTTTCCAGTTCCCTGCCCATCATTCGTGCCGCCCGCGACATGAAGATGCAGGTAATTTGGGATTTGTTTCACTACGGCTGGCCCGACGATATTGATATTTTCAGTCCCGAATTTGTGTCCAGGTTTGCAAACATGGTGCGCGCTTTTATGGAAGTGCTAACTGAGGAAACCGATCAAACACCTTTCGTGACACCTGTTAATGAAATTTCATTTATTGCTTGGGCAGGCGGCGATGTCGCCTACATCAATCCGTTTGCAAAAGGGCGGGGAGACGAGCTCAAAATCCAGTTAATCAAAGCTGCGATCGCAGCGATAGAATCAGTTTGGGAAGTCAATCCCAGCACCCGCATCGTTCAAATCGATCCCACAATTAACATTATTGCCGATCCTGATAAACCGGAGGATCGGGACGCGGCGGAAGGTTATCGCTTATCTCAATATCAAGCTTGGGATATGTTGGCTGGACGTTTTCGCCCAGAGCTCGGCGGTAAGGAAAAATATCTCGATATTATTGGGGTAAATTATTACGATCGCAATCAGTGGATTCATAATGAAGAGCCGATGAAATACACAGATCCGCTGTACCGCCCGTTTCGCGAACTGCTGCAAGAAGTGTTTGAGCGCTACGGCCGCCCCTTATTCGTAGCAGAAACAGGCACTGAAGACGATTTTAGACCTGTCTGGTTTAATTATGTGTGCACTGAGGTAATGGCGGCGATGAAAGCAGGAGTTCCGATAGAGGGAATCTGCTTGTATCCGATTGTTAACCATCCGGGTTGGGATGACGACAGGCACTGTTACAATGGTTTGTGGGATTATTGCAATGAATCGGGCGATCGGGAAATTTACCAGCCTTTGGCGGATGAATTGCAGTTTCAAAGGCAGCAGATTGAACCGTTGCTGAAGTCGCAGAATTGATAGCTGCGATCTAATTCTTTAGGGTGCGCTGCGGCGCACCTTAAGCTGTTAATCTAATTAATAGTCTGATCTCGTGTCCGTTCTATCGACTGCAATATCCGAAAAAAGCCTTGAGCTGCTTTAAGAAAGCAAATAGCTCTACAACCGCTAGTCTCATTCTTCCCATGGACTGCCTTTGGCTTCCAACTCTGCCATTTTTTCCTTCCTTAGTTCATGTAAGGTTCTATTAGTCGAACTAAGCACTGCCCATTCATAAATATTTATAGAAGACCAACCAGTAACTTTCTTTCCCCAATTATTATAGGAGATTTCTTCCCCATTAAATCTGACCAATGTATCATCAATTATTATAGCTTCAGAGCTTTCAAACTCTTTAATTTCAATGCTATCCCCAGCTTTGATTAATTCCCATTCAAACAACTTGTCCATTCGAGGTAGCCAAGTTCTATTAAAGCCAGAATCAGTGGATATAATTTCTTCCTTGATTGTAGAACCTTCTCCGGCTAAACCCACGTAAAAATCATCCAGTTGTGCCGGAGGCAAAATTTTCTCAATCCTCAAAAAACCTTGCTCTCCCATAAAAACAGGAGTGATATTAAGACAGATTGCGTCTACCCCATTTGCAATCAACCAAGCAACAGCAGAAAGGGTTTGCTCATCAAAGGATGAGGCTATAAGTATTATTCGTTGTTTTTTGTTAAAGGTTTTGAGTGCGTCATTGCTTGACAAGAATTTATTCAACTCTCGTCTCGCTTTTTCACTAGAGGTCAAATCACCTAATTCATACTCATATTTGTGGATCTCGATATACGAACTATAGACCAACTCTACAAGGGATTCAGGTGTAGAAATTTTGGCATAACTCGCGGCATACCTGATAGCTTGAAATTCAAAAGGTTCTTTTCTGGCTTTGATGTCTTGTACGTCGCGTTTAATCTCGATTAGAACAATATTGCCATCTGCATCAATGGCAGTCAGGTCGCTAATCCCGTTACTCGCATTACGAACTTGTTGACCTACAACTAGAAGAGTTTGGTCATCCCCAAAGAGCAAATTAATGTTTTTGCGTAAGAACTCTTCAATATGTCTTTCCTGTAAGTTTAAGTCTTTAAAGTTTCTGACTTTTATTTCTACTGCTTCGTTCCTTTGGATGCCGCCGTCGAAAGTAACAGGTATGTACATCGCACTCCGCTTTGCTGCTATTGGCTGTCTAAGTGTTCAACTATATTGAGCCTATGTATCCGCTCAATAATCCGGGGTAAATCGCTCAACGATGCACCAGGAACCAAACTAAATAAAGCCGGTTGCTGCGGGTTCTCACCCGTCTTCTGAGCAAAAAACCGGTTTCTGGCTACCCGTGCGTAAGTCCTAAAGCAATAAGGGCGGGCAAAATGCCCACCCTACATACTAGATATCACTTTGATATCAGAGTTAAATTTTCAATACCCCCAGGGGAATTCGAATCCCCGTCGCATCCGTGAAAGGGATGTGTCCTAGGCCTCTAGACGATGGGGGCGCGTCGTTGCGTTTGCTTGTGTTCCGCACCTTTATTACCTTAACTAATCTTTCCCAATCTGTCAACTACTTTGCGAAACTTTTTTTTCTACTCGTCCCAAAGCTCGTCACAGTAGGCTTTGAGGATGGCGGCGCAATTGCCGATCGCCCCGAGATGAGCAATTTCAAAGCCGTGGGTGTTCTGGGTGGGGAAAGCCAAACAAGCGGCGCGGGCTACGTGGCCGAACTTCATGGCGATCGAAGCATCGCTCCCAAAACCGCTAATTACCGCCAACTGCACCTCTACATCGGCTGCTGTGGCTGCTGCGCGCAATTGGGCGTTCAATCCTTCATCGTAGACTCCGTAGCCGTCCTGAACCAGCAAAACCGGGTTTTCGCTGTCACGAATCGGGTATTCCGGTGCCAGAGGGCAAATTTCCAAAGCGATCAGCGCATCCAACGGCTGGCGCTGGGTGAAATACAAAGCTCCGATCGCCCCAACCTCCTCCTTCGCCGACGCTACCAAATAAACATTCACCGCAGGCTCTTTCAAACATTCCGCCAGAGCCAGCAAAATCGCCACTGAAGCCTTGTTGTCCAGAGTGTAGCTCGCGATCCAATCCTTCAACCGCAGCGGGCGCTTGCGGTGCTTTCCCACCACCATCCGCGTGCCCGGTCGAATTCCGGCCTCGGCTAATTCCTCGGCGGTACACTTAGTTTCGATCCAGGCATTTTCCCACTTTAAAGAAACATCTTCCTGCTGAGCTTTCTGAGGAGATTCGTGAGAAACATGGCGGGAACCGAAGCTGAGAATGCCGCTAATTGTTTGCTTGTCTCCGAGCAAATCCACCACGCCTTCCCCGTAAACCCAAGGAAATGCGCCGCCCAATCTGCGGACTTCCACCCGGCCACTCTCGCCTATTGTTTTAACTAGGGCGCCAATTTCGTCTTTGTGGGCGGTAATGGCGATCGACTTTTCGGGATTGCGACCCTTAATTAGGGCGATCGCATTGTCCGCGCGATCGATCCAAGCATTCACTCCCAGGGCGGCGAATTTTTCCATCAACCGCTGGTTAATTTCCGATTCCGCACCGCTGGGTGAGTGCAGCATTACTAATTCTTCGATTGTTTGGAACAGGCGATCGAACTCTAACATTTTTGAATTTCGTTTTTAGGAGCGAATTTTGACATATATTAAAGCAGATTTACTCTCTATTTCCCCAGCGGTACAGTTAGTTTTAATTCAGGCATTTTCCCACTTGAAAGAAACATCTTTTTGCTGAGCTTTTTGAGGAACCTAGAGATGAAGCAATGGGACACAGCAAATGGGGATTGAGTAACAAGATTCATGCGAGCGCATGGATGCGTTGGGCAATCCGTTGGAGTTTCACCTCACCCCCGGACAAGCTGGTGACGCCAGAAGTATCCGACCAACTGCAGCCGTTGCTGGTGGCGAATACACTGCTGGCTAACAAGGGCTATGATCCAGATCGGGGTGTGATATACCCCCTCAATGCCGAGGAGAAGAGCGCTTTCAGTTGACAGTTGACAGTTGACAGTTGACAGTTGACCGCAAGAGGGCGACCTCTACCTGGAAGGAAGAGGATTGGAGTAATGAATAGTCTTCTTTTAATTTTTCCCGATCAGGCTTGGGGCTTTAAACCAATTCTTTCTGGTAATTTCACCTCGCCACCGCAAGACCCTGGGAATTTATGATACGGAATTGTACAAAGCCCGTCATTTGATGGAGAAATTTTTCGCCAAGATCAAGCAGTATCGGGCAATCGCGACGCGCTATCACCCGCCAGACGGTGAACTTTCCGGCGTGCGATTCTTCTCGCTGCTGCAGTCATCAGGTTGAATTGATGAGACACCCTAAATTAACTTGACAATGCCGTAAACTAATATGCCTGACCTCTTGAGTACCTTCTTTTCAACTAATTTTATTCCTCACGGGCATTGTTACCTCTGGAAACCCGGGTTGGTCTGGCTGCACATAACGTCAGATGCAGTGACTGTCCTCGCTTATTACTCGGTGGCGTTTGCCATTGTTTACTTTACGAATCAGCGTAAGGATCTGCCTGCCCAGACGGTGATGCTGCTGGTGGGTTTCTTTTTTATTTTTGCCCTATGTGGCACAACCCACCTGATGGAAGTAGTGACACTTTGGAACCCTATCTACTGGGTTTCAGGACTGATCAAAGCAGTCACTGGTGCTTGGTCTTTCTATACGTTCACCTTTTTACTGATTCCCTTAATTCCAGTGGCACTCGATTCGCCCAGTCCAGCCCAACTCGCCCTTACAAACCAGGAACTAGAGGAGAGTCGCCGCCGTATCCAGGCGATTAATGTCGAGCTAGAGCAACGGGTGCAGGAACGCACCGCCCAATTGGAAGCGTCTAATCGCACCAAAGACGAATTATTGATGCGCGAACAAATAATTCGGGCAGAGGCAGAGGCAGCCAACCGTGCCAAGGATGAGTTTCTCTCGATTCTTTCTCATGAACTCAGAACTCCTCTCAACGCCATCTTAGGATGGTCAACGATGTTACGGCAGCGAACCCTGAGTGAGGATAAGGTGGCGAGGGCTTTGGAGACGATCGAGCGAAACGCGAAGTCTCAAGCCCAGCTCATCGAAGACATCCTCGATGTTTCTCGCATCATCACGGGTAAACTGCGCCTCCAAGTCCGTGCTGTCAACCTCGTGCCGGTGATTGAATCGGCGATTGAGTCTGTAAACTTGGCGGCTGAGGCAAAGTCAATTCGCCTGCAAAGCGTGCTCGATTCTGAAGTTGGCCCGCTCTTGGGTGATGCCGATAGGTTGCAGCAAGTTGTGTGGAATCTACTTTCTAACGCCCTCAAATTTACGCCTAAAGACGGGCGAGTCCAGATTCGTTTGCAGCGGGTTAATTCCCATGTGGAAATTACTGTCAGCGACACTGGGGCAGGCATCAGCTCGGACTTTCTACCGTTTGTCTTCGATCGCTTCAGCCAGCACGACAGCACGACTACTCGCAGTTATGGGGGGTTGGGTTTAGGGTTAGCCATTGTGCGTCAATTAGTAGAATTACATGGCGGGACTGTAACGGTAGTCAGTCCAGGGGTAGGACAGGGGACGACCTTTACAGTCAAACTGCCGGTGATGATTATCCATCTACCACCCAGCGATCCAGAGCCATTAAACTCGCTAGTCGAGGCGAATGGGAGGTTGCAGGCCTCGCTGACCCTTGAAGGCTTACAAATCTTAGTGGTAGAGGACGAGGCTGACGCGCTAGAGTTGCTGAGCACGATTCTCGAAAAGTATGGTGCTCATGTCATGGCTGTAGCTTCGGTAAAGGAGGCTTTGACTATTATCGAAACCGCAACCGATCGCACCCCCGATGTTTTAGTGAGCGATATTGGGATGCCGGATGAGGATGGCTACTCCCTGATCCGCAAGTTGCGTCAACTTGAAGCGCTGCGGGGCGGTAGGCTACCGGCAATCGCGCTGACGGCTTATGCCCGGAATGACGATCGTCAGCAGGCACTATTAGCAGGTTTTCAGATGCATTTGACCAAACCCGTAGATGCTGCCGAGTTAGTGGCGGTGGTGGCCAGCCTCACCGGACGTATAAGCAGGTGGTGACATAGCTGGCAAAAGTATAGTCATTTATAGACATGGGAGGCTTTAAGTCCCTCCCCCTTCACTTTTACTTTGAGCGGATCGACCCGCATTGGCCCAACTACGCAGCTCCCTATCAAGAAAGCTGAACGCATTTGGGATTGCTTTTCTGAGGATATTGTACGCTGCATTCACATCGGAATTAATTAGCTGACCACTCGACGTTTTGTACAAACCCCGCTTAATCCGCTTACCAGTAAACACAGGCTCTTTTTCTGTTTTTCCATAAACAGGAATGGGGTCTAAACCTAAAAAACTGGAGCGGGATGTGTAGGATTCTTCCTGCACAATTACTGTGATTCCCGCCAACCGAGCTTTGTACTCCAACATTTCAATTAATCGAGAGTGAGGAATACTAACAAAGTTTTGATTGGTTTGCTTCCCTAACTCGATTTCTGTTTTCCACTGCGCGTTCTTGCCAATTACTAGCGTCCCAATCTGCTTGGTGAGCAAAAGGTTAATAATTAGACGGCTAGCATGATGTAAGTAATTATCAAGTTTTTGATGGCGACAGCGAGTTAAGCGCTGCATCCTGGGTGAGGTTTGACGATGCCCTTTTAACTGGGATTGTAATCGGGATTTGCGTTTGTTATAGAACTGGTTAATCGATTTTAATGGTCGCCCGTTAATCAACAAAGGGATAAATCCCGGCTGATTTGAAGTTAACGCCACTAAATTATCCAGTCCCAAATCAATACTAGCTATAGAAGTAGCGTTATTGACGGTGGGATCCGGCTCATCATAAATCACCTCAATTACATAGGAATCACATTTCGGAACCAGTCTAACTTGACAAATCTGGTTGGGATTTAGTTTGGTTTTAATTGAAAGTTCAGTGCCGGAAAGCTTGATAATTCCTTTCTTCAACTGTTTGCTGCTAATCGCTTGAATCGTGTAAACGAGAAGGTTTCGCCCTTTAACTTTATCTTTGTACTTCGGCAGTGTTGGGCTACCCGTGAATTTTGAAGAATCAACTTTGTAAGCTTTAACGGCTTCAAAAAACGATTTCCAATTTTTGTCTAACACCATCAAAAGTTGCTGGCTTACTTTAGCAGGCAAATCCTTGTATGCTTCATGAGACTTCATCAATCGGTTCAATTCGTTGTAGTTGACATAACCCCATCCATAAATAAAGCTCTGACGAATGACGTAATTGGCGGCATTGTAGAGGTTTTTGGACTTGAAAGCTAGTTCGTCTATTTGGGCGAAACGGTGTGACGTTGATTTAATGATGTGCCTCTGTGTTAGTTGCATTTGAGACTTGCGTTCTTCAGGCTGTGCGTATTCCTTATTCAACACTTACAACATAATACCATTATTGTTTATAATTGCTTATAAACTCAATGAAGTTTTACAATACCAAGGATGAGTTTTTTTGAGTTGAGGTAAGGTCTTCTTCTGACTGTAGTAATCTGGATTGTCCCGCATTTGGGGTAAGTGGCAAACCACAGGACAAGCATTGATGGGAGAACGGTTTTGCTCATACCAGTTAAACCTATCCGCCAACAAATAGTTATACTGGCTACACATCATTGACAGCCATCTGTCAATCTCAATGGCTTGTAACTTTGTTGGACGTAATCGATACTGGTAAGAGGTTCTCATTCCCTAGACTTTGTTTATTATGCTATATGTAAGTTAACTTACTGTCAACTCGCGTGTCAATGCCATTCCAGAAAAATAATACATTCGGCGCCAAGAAACGGCTCAAACGCCCTCTAGACAAGGAAACGATCGGATTCAAAGGTTACGAAGGACAAAAAGAGAAACTTAAGGCTGTTCCCGACTGGCCTGAACGTCTCAGAGAATTTGTTGATAAATTGATCTGTGACGAAGAAAATTAATTGGTCAACTCCGTACCTACCTTGACCCGCCTATTCATCCCACACTAACCTGATTACAGGTATAGTGTGGGGATTTCGGCGCTTTAGCTAACTCTTCAATTGTTGGGAGCAGTCCCTCGAACTCTAACATTTTTCCATTCCGTGTTTTGAAGCGCCTTTTGACATATATTCAAGCATATTTACTCTCAATTTACTCTTCTTATGAACCCAAAAATAACTCTATGTAATGAGATATAGCTCATTCTCAACAAACTCGTAATCAGCCGGATTTGTTGACTAAAACTCTCGCTTTCAGGTTAAATTTGCAGCAGAATTCAACTCGATTTACAAGCGGTAAAAATGTAAATTATTACCTAGAGGCTTTTCCATCATCTAACGTTATTTTAAAATTAAAAAAAATCTCATCTCTCCCTATGCTTGTCCATAAACTTCAGCAACTCGTGCAGCGCCAAATTCGAGCCAAAAAGTTAGGAATTAAATTTAACAGAGTTGCTAATTTCAAATTACCAAAACAATTAATTTTGCCAGGAAAACTGCATCAAGTAAACGTGCCTTCAGAGAAAGGCATAGACGGAGAATTTATAGAAGTGCTTTTAGACGACTGCTACGGAGTCGAGCAATTATCTGAATCCCTGATGACAATTATTGATGTTGGAGCCAATGTCGGGTTATTTCCGATTGCTGCGAGGAACTGATTTCCCCAAGCCGTGATTCACGCCTACGAAGCTAATCCCCACCTGGAAAATTACCTCAAACATCAATCTCAAATCGCAAATTTTACCTATTTTCTGGAAGCAGTAGGAGACCGAGATGGTAAAGTAGTCCTCGACATTCGGGAAGTTTCGGGAAAAACCCGATCGACAGTTAGCGAAAGCGGCGAAATACCAATGGTATCATTTCGCAGGGCGATCGAGCGAATTGATGGTAGCGTCGATTTAGCCAAAGTAGACTGCGAAGCTGCAGGATGGCTGTTATTTGAAGAGCGAGATACTTGGCAACTTGTGGAAAACCTTTCTTTAGAATATCACTTGTGGTCTGGTCACACTCACGCGGAAACCCGACAAATTATTGAAAACTTAGGATTTCGGATCGGAAAGCAAATACCAATAGATCAATGGTACGGCTCGATTTTAGCATCCCGAACCTGCAACCCTCAAGGATATAGCAGATGTTGAAGAAGCAAGTTCGCCAACGGATTCGCTTTCTTCTGATATAACGGATGTCACAAAGAAGGTTAAGTCTTCTGGAGTTGTGGTGATATGCCAGTTTTTATAAGAAAGAAGAGTTCCTCAAAAAAATGAAACAGAAATAGCTAATCTTATATCATTTCCGGTTACACCGGAATAATGTTGACGGTTGACGGTTGACGGTTGACTGTTCACTGTCAACCGTCAACAGTGAACTCGAATTTACTATTCCGATGCTAACGGATTTGATATTAATTGATAATTACTTCCCGAATCGAGTCCCCACTAGAACTTAATTTAATTGGTGTGGTCTTCGGGCACTGCCCTGAATCACCGTGATTGGTATAATGTTTGTGTCCTTTAGGTTACAGAGCCATGAACTGTGTATATTGC
>NZ_JAUBTR010000122.1:7092-10848 GCF_036705045.1 Microcoleus sp. BR0-C5 | reverse complement strand
ATAGATAGTCTAGATGGAAGCTCATAACGGTAAATGTATTAGTAGGTACATTTTACACCATAAACTCAGGAGAGCCATGCGATCGCTCCTACCTACAACGGCTTCAAGCAGCCGGGCCGAGTGCTGTATGTGCTACATAGCGATTGCCCTTCAACGAGCGCGCCCGCAGTCAATTACAGTCGCCACATCTTGAGGATTCGCTATTCGCGAATGTAGAATAAAGGAAACAAGGAAACAATGCGCTCGCTCATCCGCTATGCTAAAACCCCAAGATATCCTTGCAATACTCAAAGTCCACAGTTGGGATTCAACGAACTGGACGTACAGTTCTCTCGCTCAAAGCTTGGGCATGAGCGCATCAGAGGTTCATGCTGCCCTTGAGCGTTCTGAAGCTGCCGGTCTGTATTATGGCTCCGAGCGGAAAATTTTGAAGCAAGCGGTGTTGGAATTCTTGGTTCACGGGTTGCGCTATGTATTCTACGCCCAACCAGGCCCTCTCTCGCGGGGACTGCCAACTGCACATTCTGCTGAGCCATTGAAAAGCAAGCTGGTTGCCTCACCGTCTGAGGTTTACGTCTGGCCTGACCCTCAAGGTGTTGTGAGAGGGCAGGCAATCGCGCCTCTGTACCGTTCAGTCCCCCAAGCTGCTAGTAACGATCCAAAACTTTATGCCTTGCTCAGCTTGATTGACGCTATTCGAGTTGGTCGGGTGCGGGAGCAACGTTTAGCCGCTAGCGAACTTGAAAAGAGGATCGTCGCTCTATGAATCAGCAGATATTCATGCTGGAAACAGTCGCCCGGATACTCTCTCAAGTACGCACTACCATCGTCTTCACAGGAGGAGCAACGATATTCCTGTATCTGGACGAAGTGGCGGCTCCTGACATTCGACCTACCGATGATGTTGATTGTGTTGTCGAAATCACGTCCAGAGCTGAATATTACAACTTCTCGAACTTGTTGCGAACCCTTGGGCTTCAAGAAACTACAGAACCAGGCGCACCCCTATGTCGCTGGCAGTATGAGGGCATTTCAATTGATGTCATGCCGTGCGATGAGTCGGTGCTGGGGTTTTCTAACCGCTGGTACAAGCCAGGTATTGCTAATTCTATTCGCTACCAACTTCCAAGTGGTAGGCAAATCCTAATTTTTTCAACGCCTTATCTCCTCGCCTCCAAAATAGAAGCTTTCACGGGTAGAGGAGGGGGTAACTTTTATTTTAGTTCTGATATTGAAGACATTGTGGCATTGCTTGACGGGCGTTCTAGTTTGTTCGAGGAAGTGCAACAAGCTGACGAAGAAGTGAAAGCATTTTTATCAGGATGGTTTCGAGCCGAGCTGGAAAATCTGTGTTCCATCGCGCCTGCTTTCCTCTCACCTGTTGCTAAAATTTCAGGTCGCTCTCGCTTGCTCTTGCAAAGAATTGAAAGGCTGGGGATAGTAGTTTAGTAGTTGACTGCTAGCAATAGACAGCAGCGGACACTTGATCGAGGTAAGCCTTACACTCGCTAACAGCTCGGCGGGCGAGCGCAAAAACCAGATAGTCCAGCCTCAACTTTATTGCTGGTATAGTGGGTACTACGCTACAAAATCGCTTCTAAAATTTTAGCTACCTGCCAATTTTTTCGCACTTGCTCAAATTGATTTTTTATTCAACTTACCATACCGTAACTTGACTATTAAATCAATCCAGTTTTTGTTAAAAACGCTAAAAAATCTCCAATTTTTGTGGAGCGTTAAAATCAGGCATTTGCAGTATAAAGTCAGGTGTTTGCAGTATAAAATCAGTGAGATTACAGGTATTTGCAGGGGGTGCACTTTACCTGCATTTACCCGAAAATATCCTGCAAATGCCTGACTTTTTCGGTCAAATTGCTGCTTTTTTGTGTCGAGCGTACATTTGCCTGTTGAGGCTGGTTATGGCTGTTTAGTTTTGGTAGCAAGCAATGGTTTTGCGATCGCAAACCCTGACTAATTCGTGCAGACAAAAAATAATGCACCCTGATGAATGGCGCATCCTAGGTGTCAAGGCGCTTCATTTTTACCCGATATTCGACTGTGCCGATTGCTCACATTGCTCCTGCTGTTGTGGCGGCTTTTGTGGCAGCACAGGCATCAATTGCCGCAACTTTCCCATCGCGCCTGGGTAGCGATCGATCGCATTGCTCGCTCTCTTGTTAACCAGCCATCGCTCTCTTGTTAACCAGCCCTCGCCGTCAGACGTTTAATCGTCCTTCCACTGCGATCGCCTCAGTCGCTATAATTTATACAAACAAATTAAATTAAATTAAAGTTGGGTAGGCGTCAGTCTCACTTTGATAAACCCTCTAATAGCCCTCTCCAATTGGAGGGGATAAAATCACCTGATTAGGGGTTTTTAATTACAGTTGTTAACTTGTATCTTGGGAAAAGGTTTTTACTGATTAAAAACTATGAAAACTTTATCGGAAGTCCAACCCAGAGAGCTGCTATCCAACCATATTCACATTCGCCTAACTGACTCAGACTACAATCAAATTAAAGCAAGAGCCTCGCTAGTCAATTTGAGCATGAGCGACTTCATGCGCCGTGCAGCTTTGAGGAGAGCCATGCCGCGCCCTCTAGCTGCATTTGACTTGAAAGCCTATCAAGTTTTGTGCAAGATTGATGTCCAATTGAGAATTGCAGGAAACAACCTCAATCAGATTGCTAAAGCTTGCAATAGTGCTGTAGCATTGGGAGAACCAGTTGTTGTCAATACAGAACTCTTAAAAAGCGTACAGCAACTCATTCGAGAAAACGGGGCTGCAATTAAAGCAATAGTTGCAAACCTCGCCAAATCTACAGTACGCTAATTATTAACAAGCCTGGGCTTTACCGCCTGAGCAATCGATTCTGTGCAACTGACGGCTTTTCGGTTATGATCGGCAAACAAATCAAAGGTACAGGCTTTCGGGGCTGTCTGAACTACGTGCTGGGCAAAAAAGACGCCGCTCTAATTGGCGGTACTATGTGCGGACAAACTCCTGAAGAACTCGCTGCTGAATTTGCCATCGCCCGACAACTAAGACCTAACCTGAAAGTAGCAGTTTTTCACGCCACTTTATCTGTCGATAGCACCAAAAAACTAGAAGATTCTGAAGAAAATGACCAGCGCTGGCTGGCTATCGCAGCCAACTACATGAAAGCGATGGAATTTGACAACAACCAGTACGCAGTTGTCAAGCACAGCGATACAGAACACGACCACATTCACATCGTCGCCAGTCGCATTTGCCTAGATGGAGGTGTTGTTGACGATAGCTGGGATTATTACAAAAGCCAAGAAGTAATTCGCCAGCTCGAACGGAACTACAATCTGGACACTGTTACACCCAGTTGGGAAACAGACAAGCGAGCTCAGACTACAGGAGAACACAGGGAATTAAAAAGCAAGGGAAACAAGAGCGTCAGGGTGCAATTGCAAGACCTAATTGATGAAGTCACTCAAGACAACCCAAGTATGCCAGAATTCGTTGAGCGGTTGCAGCAACAAGGCGTAGAGGTGCAAGTCACACTAACTGAAATAGGCTTCAGTAAAGGCATTTCTTACAATTTAGATGGAGTCGCTTTAAGTGGCACTCAGTTGGGTAAAGCCTACACTTTTTCTGGATTGCAGAAGCATCGAGGCGTTAGCTATGACCAAGGGCGAGATAACGCCTTAATTGAGGCTTTAATGCAGCCACAACACTTAGCTATCGCCCCCACTGAGGCAGAGGAAAATGAGCTAGAGTCGTC